>JASMMN010000121.1 GCA_030748155.1 Phycisphaerales bacterium | reverse complement strand
GCGATCGATGGTGGCGGTATATCGCAGGGTCATCCCCGGCAGCACGTCGTAATCGAACTCCGCCTTGGCAATCTTGGCGAGAATGACCTTCTCCCGAAAGTCGTTGACCGCGCCCACCAATATGCCTGCCGTTTGCGCCATGCCCTCGATGATGAGCGAACCGGGCATCAGCGGCATTGCCGGTCGATCACCGCTCGGGGGCAGGTGATCGTGCAGATGCTCCTCGGCAAGGCTGGTGTTCTTGATCGCCACGAGCCGCTCGCCGGGCTCGTGCTCCACAATTCGATCAATCCACATCCAACGCATGAGAGAATCGCCGACGGGGCTAGCCCTCCAGTTTCTGTGACACAAACTCAACGAGCGACTGCACCGTAATGAGATCACCCACCTTCACCACTTCACGGTCGGTGTCAAAGACGCCGAAGTCGATATGTGGCATCCGCGCTCGCAGCATGTCCATGCCTGCATCGGTAAATTTGCCATCCTGCACCCACTCTGCGTTGTCCATGACGTTCTCCGGAAAGAGTTCGCCTTGATCAATCTTGAAGGGCTTCTCTGCGGTGCCGAAGGTCTTCTCGAGCCGGAACACGATGTCGAGGAAGTCAATCGACTCGGCTCCGAGGTCGGCGGTCAAACTCGCCTCCGGTGTGATTTCGTCTTCGTCGCACCCG
Source organism: Phycisphaerales bacterium (assembly GCA_030748155.1). Taxonomy (GTDB): domain Bacteria; phylum Planctomycetota; class Phycisphaerae; order Phycisphaerales; family SM1A02; genus UBA12567. Next base: position 6,803 of record JASMMN010000121.1, on the reverse strand, counting down.
AGGGCCTCCTCGAGTACTTCGCTGACCTTCCCGAAAATGTCATCCTTGGTCATGAGCATGTCGTCTCCGACTCCTGCAATTTGGCTGTCGCGGCACCAAGCACGCGCACAGGTCGCATGGTAAACCTGCCCGAGATGGCCGTGTCGCCATCGGCGATTCCCCCGCACACCGCTCCACTGCCGCGGCACGAGAACACCCCGTGCTCATCCGGCCCGGATGCGGTCACATCCACTTCGAGCGCCTGCCCCGGCCGCACCATGGCTCCATATTTGACGGCTCGGACTTCACCGAGCACCCATGGACCCTCGTGCGAAGCCTCAAGCATCATCCTCGCCGCCTGGACCATTACTTCAAGCATCAGCACGCCGGGCAGAATCGGAAACCCCGGGAAGTGGTCCGCGAGGTATTCCTCGGCGCTGCTCACCTGCTTGCGGGCCACGATTCGGCCCGCCTCGCGGTGCATCACATTGTCGATGAGAGAGAAACGCATGATCTGATGATCCGCCGGGAAATGACGTGTGCTCAGGCCCTTCCGAAGACACCGCATATGGTACCCCGGCGGTGCTCGTAGCGGTGGCTATCTGAGCCGCAAACCACTATCCTGCTCGGCTCGAATGGGTCAGCGGAGATGTCGCTGCCCCCCGTTCTGATCCCCACACCCCACAGAAGGACAGCGCCCGCCATGGCCAGTACCGGCACCGTCATCCAAGTCATCGGATCGACCTTCGACGTGCAGTTCCCCGAGGACTCGCTTCCCGACATCTACAACGCGGTCACATGCGAAATGGAAGTTGATGGCACCGCCATGAAACTTGTGGGTGAAGTCAGCAAGCACCTTGGTGGCGGGCAGGTCCGCTGCGTGGCGCTCGGCAGCACGGACGGACTTCGTCGCGGTCACCCGTGTACCGATACCGGTGCTTCCGTTGCCGTCCCTGTCGGTGAGGGTGTCCTCGGCCGCGTGTTCAACCTGCTCGGCGATCCGATCGATGAGCGTGGCCCGGTCGATTCGAACCGAACCCGACCGATTCACCAGCCACCGCCGAACCTCGATGAACTCAACCCAAAAACCGAGATTCTTGAGACAGGCATCAAGGTCGTCGACCTGCTCTGCCCCTTCGTCCGCGGCGGCAAGATCGGTCTCTTCGGCGGCGCTGGCGTCGGCAAGACGGTCATCATTCAGGAAATGATTGCTCGGGTGGCGCGTGGCTTCGGTGGCTACAGCGTATTCTGCGGTGTAGGCGAGCGGACCCGCGAGGGCAATGACCTCTGGCGGGAAATGCAGGAAGCCGAATACACCGACTCCGACGGCAATACTGCGCACGTCATCGACAAGGTGGCGATGGTGTTCGGCCAGATGAACGAGCCGCCGGGCGCACGTCTTCGTGTTGCACTCTCTGGATTGGCCATGGCCGAAGACTTCCGCGACAACTCCGGCAAGGAAACGCTGGTCTTCGTGGACAACATCTTCCGCTTCACGCAGGCCGGATCCGAAGTGTCCGCCCTCCTCGGCCGGATGCCCTCGGCCGTGGGCTACCAGCCGACGCTCTCGACCGAGATGGGCGAGTTGCAGGAGCGAATCACCTCGACCAGCCGTGGCGCGATCACATCGGTGCAGGCCATTTACGTGCCAGCCGATGACTTGACCGACCCTGCTCCAGCAACGGCCTTCACGCACCTTGATGCGTTCGTCGTGCTCGAGCGGAGCATCGCTGAGAAGGGCATCTACCCCGCGGTCGATCCGCTGAACAGTTCGTCGCGAATCCTCGACCCACAGATCCTCGGCGATCACCACTATCGCGTCGCCAGCGACGTGCAGCAGATCCTGCAGCGGTACAAAGACCTTCAGGACATCATCGCCATCCTCGGCGTGGACGAACTGGCAGAAGACGACAAACTCGCCGTTTCCCGCGCTCGCCGCATGGAACGCTTCCTCAGCCAGCCCTGCTACGTGGCCGAGCAGTTCACCGGCTTCCCCGGCATCACGACACCCCTCAAGGACACCATCGACTCCTTTGAGCGACTCGTCGCTGGCGAAGGCGATGATCTGCCCGAGAGCGCCTTCATGTATGTCGGCACGCTCGATGACGCGAAGGAGAAGGCCGAGCGAATGGCTGCCGAGGCTGCTGGCTGACCCCCCGGAGGCGGTATCCGGCGATCAACACCAATCAAAGCAGGCGAGCAGTGATTTTACGGCTGCCCGCCTGTTTCATTCGTAGGTTTCCCTCGACCTGTCCACACCTTCTCCTCCCGAGCCACAACAACGCAACGAGCCGCTACCCTTGCTGAATCCCGAACTTGGAGCCCCTCAGCATGACTCGAACCATTCTCTCAATCACCACAATCCTCGCCGCCACCGCCCTGACTGCATGCGATGGGGACTCACAGAAAGCGGCCAAGCCGGCTCCTTCGAAATCCTCGGAAACCACCAAAGCCCCGGCCACGCCCAAGATTGAGGCCGCAACGCTTCCGGGTTCCCCGGTCAGCGGGGACGGCACCGAACTTGGCAAGAACATCCTCTTTTGGACCATCACCGAGGGCACCGGCGAAATGTTGCCGATCGAACCGACGATGGCGACCATGAAAATCAGCGGCTGGTCCATGAACGGGTCGCAGTTTTTCGGTGATGCCAAAGGCGGCGATGAACTGATCCTGCCAACCGGCGATGACGCCGCATTTTCCGGCTGGGCGGCGGCGATCGGCAACATGAAGGTCGGCGAAACGCGGAAGGTTTGGATCGGCAGCGAAGGTCGTGAGCGGTGGCCACTCGGTGGCGACTCGCCGCAGGACCTAGTCATGGATCTTGAACTCGTATCGATCGGCGATGAATCCGTGCTTCCGAATCCGCTGCCCGGTACGCCCATTGCCGACGCGGCGCGGAATGGATCGCCCTCCGGCCTTCGCTGGTACGACCTTTCATCGGGAACCGGCGCTCCACTTGCATCGGGCGATACCGCCACCATTCGCTGTGCCGGATGGCTCGATGACGGCACGCCCTGGCAAGCAACCGGCACGACGCCCGTTCGATTCACGCTCGATGAAACGATGTGGCCTGCGCTCACCGAAGGGCTCGTCGGCATGAGCCCCGGAGGGAGCCGCAAACTGGTCATACCGCCGACGCTCGGCGCCGGATTCAACCCGCTCGGCGATCTGCCACTCGGATCGACGCTCATCCTGGATGTTGAGTACATCGGCCCCACCGGGGCTACTGCCTCTGCCGATGGCAACTGACCCTGCACGGCACGAACGATTCGCACCAAGACTCTGGAGACCCCGATGCTTCGCACATTCGCCATCGCGCTGATGAGTTGCTGCTCGCTGGCAACCGCCGCCCTCTCGCCCGCCATTCCCCAATCGCCTGAGGAACTGAAGAGCCGATTCGACACCGCCATGACTGCAGCCGACGCCCGCATCGACGCCATCGTCGCTGTGGACGATTCGCAGCGAACCTTCGACAACACGATCCTCTCTATGGACGACATCAACGCCCACTTCGACCGCGATGGCAACCTGCTCGCGTTCATGGGCTACGTACACCCCGATGCAGCGATGAGAGAAACCGCCCGCGGATGCGAAGAAGCCTGGACAAACTGGTACATCGATCTTGGCAAAAACGAAGACCTGTACCGTGCGGTCAGGGCGTACGCGGACACACATCCCTCGCTCAGGGGCGAGCAGGCGCGGCTCTTGAAGTTCATCCTGCGTGACTACCGCCGCGCTGGCATGGATCTCACGCCGGAGGAAAGGGCGAAGCTCACCGAGATCGAAAAGCAGATGAATGAACTGTCCATCGCCTTCGACCAGAACATCCTCGAGGATGCCACCACGCTCTTCCTGACCGAAGAGGAACTCGAAGGGATGCCGGAGGATTACATCGCGGGGCTGACCAAGGCCGGCGATATGTATGCCCTCGGCATGGACTACCCGACATCGCTTCCATTGCTCGACCACTCGCCCAATGAAGAGACCCGGCAGAAGATGTGGCTCTCTCGGCGGCGGCGGGCCAAGCAGAATGTTGGGGTGCTTGAGAAACTCCTGAAACTCCGGGCCGAGCAAGCACGCCTTCTTGGGTTCGACCACGCGAGTGACTTCGAGAACGAAATCCGGATGTCCAAAAACGCCGCTGCCGTCGAAAACTTCTACGCCAAATTGCGGCCGCTGCTCGCCGAGAAGGCCGAGGAGGATCTCGCACTGCTCACACAGGCCAAACGCGACGCGACGGGTAACCCGAACGCCAATATCCGCCCGTGGGACTTCGGCTACTGGATGGAAAGGGTCCGCGAGCGGGACTTTGACGTCGATTCAAATGCAATCAAGACCTACTTCCCGTTTCACCGGGTCCGTGACGGTCTGTTTGAGATCACACAGAACCTCTACGGCATCGACTACCGCGCTATCGAACCGCCGGTCGATGCGCCTGCGTGGCACGAAGATGTCGAGTACTTCGAAGTCGTCGATCGCGGCAGCGGTGAGACGATCGGCGAGTTCTACATGGATATGTATCCGCGGGAAGGCAAATACGGCCATGCGGCGCAGTGGGGAATCGTCCCCCGAAAAGTGTGGCCTGATGGAAGTGTCCAAAAACCAGTCGCCGCATTGGTCTGCAACTTCCCAAAGCCGACCGAGGATCGACCGAGCCTGCTCACGCATGATCAGGCCAAGACATTCTTCCATGAGTTCGGTCACTGTCTGCACACGTTGCTGAGTGAAACCGAGACAACCCGCTTCTGCGGCACGCGCGTCGAGCGGGACTTCGTCGAAGCACCGAGCCAGATGTTTGAGGCATGGGTGTGGAGCCCGGAAACACTTCCGCTGATCAGCGGACACTACGAAACAGACGAGCCGCTCCCGACCGACCTCCTTAGGCGGATGATTGCAGCCAAGAGCCTCAGCAAGGGCATGCTCGATCAGGGGCAGGTGTGGCTCGGTTCGATTGACCAGGCCTATCACACCAGCCCCGATGGTGACGTTGATACGACGCAAGTTGGCCTGGACATGGTCGAACAGTGCACGCTGCTCGAGGCCGTCCCCAACACATGGTTCCAAGCCGGATTTGGTCACCTGACCGGATACCAAGGCGGCTACTACGGCTACCTATGGTCGAAAGTATTCGCCGAGGACATGGCGGAGCGTTTCAAGGAACTCGGCATGCTGAGCCCAGAAGCTGGTGCCTTCTACCGCGATCGGGTTCTCTCCCGTGGAGGCTCCGCCGACGCGAGCGACTTGCTCCGTGACTACCTCGGCCGCGAACCCAAGTTCGATGCCTACATCCGCAGCCTACGACCCGATGGGTGATTTATGTCCTTGTTAGGCAAGGAGTGACAGAATTGGTCGCTCGTAAGTCACTGTCCCTCAACGAGGTAAGTTACCCGTCGGGTCAGAAGCAGTCGCCCCAGGCCTGAAGGAGGATGAGCAGGTCATTGACACCGACGTCGTTGTCGCCGGTGATGTCTTCCGCGCATCCGGAACACGGTCCCCACGCGGCGATCATGGCGAGGAGGTCGTTGGCACCAACGTCGCCGCTGCCGTCAATGTCACTCGGGCAAGGATCCGCCATGTCGCGAACGGCGCGAACGAGATTGAAAATACGAATCTCATCGCCCTGTGGTCCGTGACCGTAGGGCCAATCGGATGGGTCGCCCGTCTTCGGATCGCTTCGCTGCGCGCCGGCACCATGAACGTCCATCCATGTACCGAAGCCGTCGCAGGGAGGAGGCTGGCCAGGCGGACACATATACCCCCAGGCAAGTCCAAAGCAGATGTACACACCGTCGCCGCCAGCTGGCACCCCTGGCGGCGTCTCGGTCATCGTTGTAGATGACCAGTACCAACCGTCATCGTCACTGAGCGCGAACATCGGATCGATTGCGGGTCCCCGCGCCAATGGGTCCATGGCATGTGGTGCCCGCGAGTAATCGACGATCGAATGCAACTCCTTCACATTGGGAAGTCGCCAGTCATCGTGACCGCCAAGCGTGAGCGACTCGCACCACGCAAGCGCCTCTTCCCAGATCATGGCACCGCCGTCCGCTTGAGACCACTGGAGAGAGGTCGCATGATCCATAATCGTTCCGTCGCCGACGTCCTCGAATGCATTGACGCCATAGGCGGTGTCGCCTCGAACACATCGGACATAGCGAGCGAACTCGCCGCCATTGGGAAGCCCATTGGCGGCGTATCCCTTGATGCGCCCGTCGGCGAAGTTCATTCCAAAGGCGGCTTCGAGGTTCTCCATGACCATGCCCACGTAGAGGGTGCTCGACCAGAACTGCATGTCGATGACGCGATCACCGAAGCTCTCGGCCACATACTCGAAGTCGAAGTAATCGGTGTCGAGATAGGGTACGCTGTCGGCTGCCTCCGGCGCGCTGTGGCCGATGAAGAGCACGATGGAGTACAACTCCTTGATCGTCGGCACTCGCCAATCGTCGTAGCCGCCGAGCGTGAGCGCATTGGCGTAGTCCGCTGCTTCAGTGAATGTGTACCGCCGCGTGAAGTCTGGCGACTGTTGCCACATCAACCCGGTATTCAGGTCGGTCACTGTCCCGTCGCCGTTGTCCTGGTAGGCGGGTTGGTTCCCTTCGTAGCAGCCATCCTGCCCATAGAACATCTCGCCCGGAACAGGCGTGTCGATGGGACCACTGTTGTCAAAGCACAGCGTCTGGGCGGTGTCCACGATCGGGGTGGATGCCGCGATCGCGACCGAAATCGTCAAGGTGGTTGAGTACATCCAGAATCTCTTCCTTCTAGGTCACCGAGCAACTCCCCCCGCCGGCTGAATCGGCGATGTGGTAGGCGAACAGGCC
>JASMMN010000120.1 GCA_030748155.1 Phycisphaerales bacterium | reverse complement strand
CGACTGCGGGGAAACTTGCCTTTGGGACGGTCGAGTGCTGGCTGTTGTGGAACCTGACCGGCGGGAAAGCACATACAACCGATATCAGCAACGCGGCCAGGACCATGTTGTATGACATCGATCGCTGCTGCTGGGACGATGGCTTGCTCGCGCTCTTCAATATTCCCGCCGCGATGCTCCCGGACGTAGTTCCGTGCAGCGGCGCGTTTGGTGAGATTGAGGGTTCACACGGCATCGCGGTACATGGCATGATCGGTGATCAGCAGTCGGCGCTGTTTGGGCAGGGTTGCCTCTCCGCGGGAGAAGCGAAGACGACCTACGGAACCGGCTGTTTCCTGTTGATGAATACGGGCGAGCGTCGTGCGGAGAGTTCGCACGGTTTGCTCTCTACCATCGCGTGGCAATTCGGCGGCGGCGAAGCACAGTACGCGCTGGAGGGAAGCGTCTTCATGGGCGGCGCCTCGATCCAATGGCTTCGGGATGGGTTGAAGATCATCGACACGGCAGCCGATGTCAATCCGCTCGCAGGTTCGGTGTCGGACGCCGGGGGTGTGGTGCTCGTACCGGCATTTGCAGGACTCGGCGCGCCTGAGTGGGATGCTTGGGGCCGTGCTGCGATCTTCGGAATGACTCGTGGTACGACCGATGCGCACATCGCCCGAGCGACGCTCGAAGGAATCGCCTTCAGTGTCCGTGATGTGCTTGCCGCCATGGAGGAAGATTCCGGCGTGTCGCTGCGGGAACTTCGGGTTGATGGCGGAGCGGCGGCAAGCGACTTGCTCATGCAGATACAGGCTGATGTCTTGAACACGGCCGTGCTTCGCCCACAGATGCTTGAGACCACGGCCTGGGGCGCGGCGGCCATGGCCGGACTTGGCTCAGGCGTGTATGACTCGGTGGACGAGATTGCGCGGCACTGGAGCATTGACCGACGTTTCGAGCCGGCTGTGGATGCTGACCACCGCGCCGCGAAACTGCGATCGTGGCAACGGGCGGTGGATCGCGTACGGGGTTGGGCCAAGGAGGATGACATTGAAACGCAATGAGATCTTGGCCGCCGAGGCGAATGGACCGTTCGATGTGATCGTGATTGGCGGAGGCGCAACAGGACTCGGTGTCGCGGTGGACGCGGTGTCACGCGGATACCACACCCTGCTGCTTGAACAGGCCGATTTCGCCAAGGGCACGAGCAGCCGCTCGACCAAACTGGTGCACGGTGGCGTGCGGTATCTCCAGCAGGGCAATATCTCGCTGGTGCGAGAGGCGCTGCACGAGCGGGGCATCATGTATCGCAATGCGCCCCATCTGGTGACCAACCTCGCTTTCATCGTGCCTCGGTACAAGTGGTGGGAGGGGCCGTTCTATGGGATTGGACTCAAACTCTATGACCTGCTTGCAGGGAAACTCAATTTGGAGAAGTCCCGCAGTCTGAGCCCGGAGGAGACGCTTGCGTGCATTCCGAATCTGGAGGCGGATGGACTCGATGGCGGGACGGAGTACCACGACGGCCAATTTGATGATGCGCGAATGTGCGTGACGTTGATGCGAACGGCGACGGATCTCGGGGCGGTCATCGTGAACTATGCGGAGGTAACGGAACTGCTGCATGATGAAGATGGCCATGTGTGCGGGGTTGGGTTCAAGGATGTGGAGTCGGATGATCGCGTGGAGGTTCGGGGCAATGTCGTCGTCAATGCGACGGGTGTTTTCTCCAACAGCGTGCGACGGATGGATGATCCGGAGGCCGAGTCGGTCGTTGAGCCGAGCCGCGGTGTGCATCTCGTGCTGGATCAGTCGTTCTTGGCGGGCGACACTGCCATCATGGTTCCCCATACCGATGACGGCCGCGTCCTCTTCGTGATTCCATGGCACGAGCGGTGCCTAGTCGGCACGACGGATGAGCACGCTCCAGAGCCCGTGCTTGAACCACGGGCGACGGACGAGGAAGTGGAGTTCATTCTTCGCAATGCGGCGCGGTATCTACAGCGTGATCCGACGTGGGATGATGTACTGAGTGTGTTTGCCGGTCTGCGACCGCTTGTGCGGCACGAGGGGCAAGCGACCAAGAAGATCTCACGTGAGCACGAGGTGCTGGTATCGCCGAGCGGTTTGGTAAGCATCGTCGGCGGCAAGTGGACGACGTATCGAAAGATGGCGGAGGATGTGATGGATCACGCCATCGATATCGGTGGACTGGAGCGGCGAGCATGTGTGACCGATGACCTGCATCTGCGCGGGTGGCTGGATCGAGAGGATCCGGCGATGCCGCAGGAGAACTGGCTGCGGGTCTACGGGGTGGATGCCGCGGAAGTGATGGGCGTATGTGATGAGGTGCAGCGAGGGCATGAACTGTTGCACCAGCGGCTGCCATATCCGCGGGGCATGGTCGTCCATGCGGCGCGGTTTGAGCAGGCGCGAAGTATTGAGGATGTGCTGGCGCGGCGGACACGGGCGTTGCTGCTCGATGCTCGGGCCGCGGGGGAGTGCGCGCAGGATGTGGCGGAACTGCTTGCTGGGGAGTTGGGACAGGATGAGGATTGGGTTGCGGGGGGGATTGCGGCGTTCCAAGAGTTGGCTGCTGGGTACAAGGGGTCAGACTCCAGTACCTGAATCCCGGCAGGATTTGGACATGGGTTCCAGAGGGTCCAATGACCTGTTTCGGAACTCGTGTGTCTGCGGTATCCAAGCACCCCGGGCAGGATTCGAACCTACGACCTGAGCTTTAGGAAAGCCCTGCTCTATCCAACTGAGCTACCGGGGCCAAGAGGCCCGTCATGGTAGCACTACAGATGCCCCACTCAGGCGCATCGGCGAGTGGATTGCAGACGCTCGAAGGTCATGTCGATGAAGGCGGTGGCGATGTCGGGGTCGAATTGACTGCCCGTGCACCGGCGGATCTCCGCAAGTGAGAGGAACTCCGGGCGGCGGCGCTCATAGGCGCGCATGGCGGTGATTGCATCCCATGTGTCCACGACCGCGATGATGCGGGCTTCGATGGGAATCTCAGTGCCAGCCAGGCCCTGCGGGTATCCGTCCCCATCCCACCGTTCATGGTGGGTGTGGACGATGTCGACGATGTCGGCGAAGGCAGGCTCATCACCGAGGATTCTGGCGCCTGCCGCAGCATGCCGCTTGATCTCCGTGTACTCCTCGTCGCTCAGCCGGCCTGGCTTCCGCAGGATCGTGCGCCGGGTGACGAGTTTGCCGATGTCATGCAGGAAGGCTGCGAGTCGAAGCCGATTCAATGTGATCGCGGGAAGTCCGAGCCATTCTCCCAGTGTGGCTGCCGCCGCAGCGACGCGGCGGCAGTGGCGGGCGGATGCAGCGTCCCATTCATTGAGTCGCTCAAGCAGCACGATTGCTTCGGGGAGGAGGCCGGTTCCATCATCGAGTGGGCACACGGCCCGAGGCGATGTGTCTGGATCGGGGACGGTCACGATGGGAGCAGGGAATCGCAGGTTCATGCGGGGAACTCCTGAGGGGATCAAGGGGGAGAAGCCCCGAGGAATAGGGATCTTTCGCCATCCTTGAGGCATGAAGCGTGTATGAAGGTTGACATGGGGGGTCTGTGCTGTGGATACTGGCTTGCAGCGAGTACGCAAGTGAAAGGTTTTATGGACTCACCACATGACCCGCTAGACAGGCCTCTGGGCATCGATCACGTGCCCCCCGCCACGCTGGGGGATACCCCTGTGCTCGATCTCGGCGATTCCCAGATGGCCGATACCGCAGACGAGGAGTTCGAACGACTGATCCTCGAGAATCAGCTTGAGGAATCGGACGCATCCGCACCCGGACTGGAGATCGTGTCGCCTGAGCCCACGGCCGGATCGACCGAGTGGTATATCCATGGAGTTGAGTTGCTCCAACGCGGTGATTGGGACAACGCCGTATCGTCGCTGGAGCAGGCCGTGGATCTGGATCCTGGCCGCAGCGAATATCACACACCCAAGGCATTGGCATGTCTCGGGTATGCGCTGATGAAACTCAAGCGGATGGACGAGAGTATTCCGCGGTATCGCGAGGCGTTGGAACTGTCGCCCAACCTGCCGGGAGGTCGCAGTGGATTAGCGGCTGCCCTCTTGATGGCAGGTAACGAGGCTGAAGCCATTTCGGCGTTTGCGGAAGCGACTCGGGTGATTGTGGGGCGTGTACCACTTCACTTCAATCACGGCAACCTCTTGGCGCGAGCTGGGCGGTCTGATGAGGCGGAGGCTGCATTTCTTGAAGCAATCGCCATCGACAGTTCACACGTTCCTACGCTTACCAATCTTGGGGCACTGTATGCGGAACAGAAACGTTTCGATGATGCATTGGAAGTGCTGTCGCGTGTACGCCAGAATTCGGACACCTCATGGAAACCTCGCTTCAACATGGGGTTGGTGTTGGGAAAACTCAAACAATGGGATCGCGCCATCGAGTATCTTCGCGATTTGATTGCCGATCATCCATCCAGTTCGAGAACACGCATATTGGCCGGTCGCGTCATGTGGTGTGCCGGGAGGCATCTTGAGGCGATCGAAGTATTGGAAGACTACGGCGAGTGGGGCGATGGCGAGGCGGCGGCATGCGAGTTGCTCGGGTTGATTCACAATGAATTGGGCAATGCCGATCAGGCCATGGCTTTCTGGAAAGAAGCACTGCGGGTTTACCCTGCCTTTGTGAGAGTTCATGTCCACATGGCTCGGGCCAATTTGAGTTCCAAGAAGTTCTCCGATGCCAATCTGGCGATTCAGACTGCGATTGACTTGAGGCCGGATCGAGCGGGAACATGGACAGTATGTGGTCAGGTGGAACTTGCTCGAGAGCGAGTGGACGCGGCCATCGAGGCACTGGAGCATGCGATCAAACTTGATGCGACGGATTCAGAAGCCCACTACTGGTTGGGAAGGGCGCATCTGGACAAGGGCAGCATGATCGGCGCTTTGCGCCAGTGCGAGCAACTCGAGGCCATCGACTCGTCGCTGGCCGCTCGGCTCAGAGCCCATGTCTATTGATTACCCCTGCTGTTTCTGCAACTGCCTAGCCCTCGAAACGCCGCTCACACCCCGCGCAATGAAGTCGATGCCGATCAGGATCAGCAGCAGATAGGCCGCCCAGTTCGGGAACCATAAGAAGAAGATGCCAAGCGCGATGGTGATCAGCCCACGCGTCAGCAGGAACTTCCATCCTCGCCGACGGCGATCTGCTAGGCCAACGGATGTTTCAATGATGCCGCGAATCAATATGACAATGCCGACCGTGATGGCGATCGCTTCAAGGGACTCGTTCGGCCAGATCAGCAGAATGCCCCCGATCATGAACAGCACGATGCAGGCGAGCCACGCAACGGGACCGAACTGCTTGGAGGTCGAACTTGTCCACATTTTCACTCCGACTGCAACCGCTGCGGCGCACAGCAGAAGGCCGAATCCACGGACCAGCATGTCGTGTACCGTTGTATCGGGGATGGCCAGAAACACACCGAGCAAGATCAGCAAAGTGCCGTCCAGCATGACCATCCAGATACCTCCTGGTTGCGAGGCGTCAGGTTTCGAGGTGATCGTGGTCGATGGGGATGTCTCTGTGCTCATTGTGTGGTCCGTTCAGATGGTGTCAGCGTTGTCCAACCCCAGATCGGACCGTAGTTGTGAGATGTGCTCAGGCTCACCGATGACGATGACGCGATCGCCTGCCTCGAATACGGTGCGTCCAGTTGGAATGATGCGTTCTCCATCGCGGTAGACCAGCGCGACGAGAATGTCGTCCGACAAACCGAGTGAGGCGATGGATCGGCCGATCCAAGTGCCGGGCAGGGTCCCCGATGTGATGGTGAGCGTCAAACTGTGTTCGCTCCGCAGCAGTGCCGCCTTGAGTTCGGCCGGGCCGGCGGCTGCGTTCCATCGCTCCATGAACCCGTCCTGCTCGACGGCTCCGGCGAGGTTGGCGAGCAGTCGCAGATGCTGGGCAGGGTCATCCTCGGGACTGGCCATGAAGAACAGAGCGCGGACATCCTGGGATGTGCCAGATCCCGGAACACTTGCTCCAACGGTGATCTCCATTCCATCAGCACATCTGACCAGGACGAGGTGTGATCGCTTCAACCCTTCCAGTCGGAGATGGGGCAGGGCGACACTTCCCATGACAGGCGTGGCGCCGACCTGTGTTCCTTCAAGGAACCCGCGGTAGAAGTGTTCAGAAGAGCGACCCGTATCTGTGGACATCTCCTTAGAGACGAGCATCGCGAGTTCTTCGAAGTTCGTCTTTGGTGTCGCTTCGATGATACAGGCGCGGGCGATCGTCTTCTCGAACGGATCATCGGGGCGGAGCCCCTTGTCCTTGATGATGCCCCGCAGTTCGCTGTCCAGCGGA
>JASMMN010000119.1 GCA_030748155.1 Phycisphaerales bacterium | reverse complement strand
CCGAGACCCAGAAAAACCACGATCGGCTGGAGCCACCAGGCATCGGTCCGGCTGGTCTCGCCGAATCGTCGCTGCTGCGACAGCGAGAGCGGGGTCTGGCTCATGGGTGGAGGTCTCCTGCGGCGATTGGATTCCGCGGTCGCCGACGCGGTTCAACAGGGGCGGGATGATAGCAGCCCCCATGCCTGCCATCATTGGTTGGACAGTTTGCCTCGTACCTCTTCCGGCTCGAACAGTGAGGCCTGCACGAAGCGTGTGTTCATCCGGCTGATGAAGGCGATGCTGATCTCATTCGGGCACGCATCCAGACGATCCAGAGAAACCTCCGAAGCCGAAGAAGCCCTCGGCGAACTGCCGCAGGGAGAGCGAGTAGGCGTCGATCTTCTCGGCACCACTGTAGATGTTGAGATTGCCCAGCATGTGCAGGACAAGAAAGGAAGAGAGAGCGCACGACGCCCGTCACAGCGACCACGACCTTCCTGCCAATCGCCGTTCTGTAGAACCTCAACACCCTCACGTGGCACTCCTGAACGCCACGGTAAGAAGTCCGCTACGACCGGCGGAATCCGAAAACCCCGAGCCCGCCGAGAGGCGACCTCGTGGGAATGGGCATTCTCCCGCTGGAACGGTGCAGCAATCCGGACCTCTGTGGGGCACCATCAACTCTCTGCCTGCGACTTACCCCGAACCGCCTGAACACTCGCCACGGTCGTGTCATCGGCCAGTGCTGCCGTGGCCGACCATGCCCGAACCGCTGCGAGCAACTCCGTGACGTCTTCCTTGCAGGTGCGAGTCTTCTCGAGGATGGCCTGTACCTGCTCTGAGCCGAACTGCTCGTTGTCCTGCCCCGGCTGTTCGGGAATACCGTCCGTCATCAGCACCACCCGATCACCAGCTGCCAGTTGCACGTGCATATCTGCATACTCGACTTCGTCAAATGCCCCGACCAGCGGCGAACTGGCGGCATGGTGAACGGTGACGCCATCGGCGCCGCATCGAGCCCAATGCCCATGACCTGCATCCACATACGTCAACTCACCGCCCGCCGAGAACACACCAACCCACAGAGTCAAAAATCTGTTGGAGGCGCTCCGCGCCAAAACGAATTGATTCAGATCGGCTACAGCCATCGCCGGAGACTCATGCCGCAGCAGCGCCGAGTGCAGATAGGCCTGTGAGGCCGCCATCAGAATGGCGGCTCCGACGCCCTTGCCGGACACATCTCCCAGAACGACCGCCACTCGATCCTCTGAGAGTGTCACGACGTCGAACAGATCGCCCGAAGCTACCCGCCCCGGCAAGAACTCCACCTCGTAATCAATCTTGACCAGTTCTTTCTGCTGCATGGGAACCATCAGTTGTTGCGCTTCGCGAGCGGCACTCATTTCTTCGTCAAGTTCCCGCTGCCGAAGCCGCATCGCCTGTCTGCGAAGATTCGACATGGCCAGCCCCGCCAGTTGTGAAAGGGCCTGACAGAACCCTGCAGCGTCCGGCTGCACTGCCTGTTCTCCCCCTCTGGCATCTAGGTACAAACACGCGGCCACCTGTTCGTCCAGCAGAATTGGGCAGCACATGGCAGAGTGGATGTTCAGTTCCGCGATGCTCTGCCCCCAGTTACCCTGCGACTCCTGCGAGGCAAGCGTCACCATTTCTCCCTCGGAAGCACGAATGACCAGCGTGCGGCTGAACTGGTCCGGTTCGCTTCCGTCGCGAGCGCAACTCCCGAGAATCTCGACACCCTCATCCTCCCCAACAAGACGGACGAGCGCCGCACGCCCATATCCCGTCCCATCAATGACCGATTCAAGCAGCGACATCGCCATCGTCCGCTCATCAGGTGCCTCGTTGATGCGTCCAGCGCAGTCGATGAGCAACTGCAAGCGGTGGTGAGCCATCCGACCGGTCGCAATTGGATCGATCCGCTGCACCTGCGCCAACGCGTCGGCCGTTTCAGCATCGCCAGTCATTGCCACTGTGGTCGGTGCCCACGTGCCGACCTGTAACACCCACGGACCAACCGCAATGCGGTCCCCCGGTGCCAATGGCGTAGGCATCCCCCCTTCCAAGCGAACATCGTTGAGCCACGTGCCGTTGGCTCCACCGAGATCGCTGAGCATCCATCGTCCGCCGATCCAGCAGATCTCGGCGTGCCGACGCGACATGGTCGCATCGGCCAGTCGCACCTCACAGCCGCTGCTGCGCCCTATCACACCCCCAGCCCGTGTCACCTCTACAGGTGGAATACTCGGACCCCGCACGCCCACGAGGCGAAGAAGGGAGGCGGTCTGTTCCAACTCGGTGGGGGCACCCATCTCCGCATACTACATGCCCGAGAATCTCCGCTCCCCCCTCAGATCCACAGGGAGAGAACAGGCGGTAGACTCCATCGTCCCGGTCCGCGTAGCTCAATTGGATAGAGCGTCGGCCTCCGAAGCCGAAGGTTGCAGGTTCGAGCCCTGCCGTGGACGTTCGCAGCGTCGCTGCAGCCACCTGCTCTATCGCCCTCAAACCCCCGCACCTCACCCATGCTCACAGTAACCTGCCCAACCTGCCAAGCCAGAGTCATCTCGCGCAACGCCCGTTTCATCTCCGAGTCCCCCACTCTCATCGGAGACCCGATTCTCGGTCCTGACGCTGCCCTGCGTTTTCGTCCCATACGATTCACCGCGGGAAGTTTCCCCGTCGACCCCACAGGAACCGAAGCAACCCGACCGGCATGCCCCGAGTGCCGAGTTGAATGGCCGGTCGGCTTCTGGAGTCACGCGACCCAAAGCGACAAGATCCACCCGACAAGGAAGACGGGACCACCCGATGCTTGAGTTGATTCACGCATGGTCAAACAACAGGCAAGGGGGACCGGGCTTCACAATCGTGCACCGCACTACGGGCATGAGCAAACAGACCGCCCGAACGCTGGCAATGCTCTCCGGGATGGACCTTCCAGAAACGGGGTCTGCTCCACCAATACGAGCCCATCGCATCATCATGTTGGATGGGATCATCTGTTCAGTGCTCAGCAGCATTACGCAGACCACTGGGCCGTCCCCGGATCGCCCATGCCGCGTCGCCCACCATCTCGTTTTGACTCCCGCAGAGCGCCCCAAGGTCGGTCCGGTCGGTCTGCTGATGTCCGGATGGTTCCGCGAAGCGTGGGATGACACTGAATCGCCGGATCCGACACCTGCTCCCCTGCCAGATCACTCTGAATTGCCGTCCTGCCCGACTCTTGATCCGGAATGGATCCGCCTGCTCAACCAGCGTGCAACTGCCCACGCGGCAACCTCGATCCTGATTCCTCCCCCCGCACGCTGCATCAGTGTTGTCGCATCCATCGAACAGACGCTCCCCCCCGGACACCAATGGGAACTGACTTTCCTTACCAACACGGACCGCATGAGGGACGGCGTTCTTCTGCTCGCTGCTCAAGTTGACAGCCCGCCGGCAACCCGAATCGCCGCGGCCAAGGAGGGCGTTGTTCTGTCGTTACAGAATCCACCCGCTCACTTCTGGGCAAGAGAAGGAGCCGGGATCGAGCCACCTCAGAATCTCGTGCAGGATCGAGTCGAGTTGATGCCAAATACGTTGCGGCTTGACCCTGCTCGCATCCCGGCCCTGGTGATCATGCTCATGCTCCTCGCCGCGGGCGCCGTGGCAATAACGATTGCCGTCGTCGGAGGGTGGCTCACGTGAATCAGGCCGATCGCCTCCAACACGCCTTGGCCGGTGGCGACGATGCGGAACTTGCCGCAGCCTGCAAGGCCGCCTCACAGACGCTCGCCCGCTGTCGCGAGTGGCGATCAAGTGGAGCCATTCGGGAAGCAGCGGCTCTGAACGCTGATGCTGGAAACATCATCGGCCTTGCCTTGCAACTCTCTCGCCGACCTGGCGGACCACCAAATGGCCTTCGACTCCCCTCCCCGGACATACTCGACTCGCTCGCCCGGCTGCCCGCGGAGGCCGCTTCCCATCGAGACGAAGTCGAGCGATGGGTTGAACTCAATCTCAGCGAAGCATCGCTCGATGAGCGTATGACCGCCATCAGAAGCCTGCGACTGCTTGAGCCACGCAACACCGCATGGCAGTCCAATCATGAAGAACTCGAAGTGGCCGTCGTGCGACTCTGGGAAACCGAAGCAGATCGATGCATCGCCGCAGGCGACCGCGACGCCATTGCCAACCTCAGCGAGCAGATCCAGAGCATGGGCTTTCTTGGTCGTACCGGACAGATGCTGCTGCACAAACTTGATATCGCGCAGACCGAGCAACTCAGGATCGCTGCGGCGGAGGAACTCGATCCGCTCGGGGTACAGCTGCATCTGGCATGGGCAGCCATGAATCTCCCGCTTGCGCGACGCCTTCGGACCGACTGGCGGCGGAATGCAGAGGTTGCGACGGGCGATCACGAGCAGGACACACGAACTGTCTTCCAATGGATCGATGCCGAAGACCGCCGCGAGGCAGCCGAACGTGCTCTTCAGGACCGCGTGGATGATCTCGTAAGGGCACTGGATGAACTGGAACCCCTCCACGCCATCGAACGTCGATACTCCGCCCTCCGAAACGATGATGCCGTTGTCCCCCCGGCAGTCGAAAGTCGAGTCACGCACTACATCACCGAAGAACGCCGAAAGCAAACCCGTCGGTTTGTAGTGTCGCTTTCATCCATCATCGCCATCGCCGGCGTGCTGACCAGTGTCGTGGCGATCAACAATTACAACATCAAACGCCAGAACATGATTGAGAGCCTGAGTGACTGCATCAAGCAGAGTCTTGAGGATGGCGACCTGCTGAGTGCCCAGGATTGCTGGAACCAGGCGATCAGCGAGGAACTGGAGCAATCGCCTTTGATCGCCGCTCACAAAGTGGGGATCGATCGTGCCAAGGAGACTCTTGAAGAACGGCGCACTCAGGCTGGGATGGACATTGTTGCAGCCACTTCCCTGCTTGAATCGGATGACGCCACCATTCCTCGTATTGACGAAGCAATCGCGTTGCTGAGAGACGCGGAGGAAGTGGTCCGCGATGAACTGCTCGCGACGCTGAAACATCAATTGCAACGCGGCGAGAAACTACGCGGCGCACTGCTCGCGGAAACACATGATGAACAACTGCGAGAGCTCGCTGCCATCGAATCGCTGCTTGGGGAGAATCAGCCCGCCTTGGGCGATCGCACCGGATGGGAACATCGCAAGAGCAGCCTCCAACGCGCCGAGCACATGCTGCTGCAGTTGCGGAACCAGCATGCTGTGGTTGCTACTGATCTGCAGACGAAAGCCGATGCGATACAGAGTCGCATCAACAGGCTCATGGAGACTGCTTCAAACCGTCTCACCAGCATTCAGGAAGCACATCGCCTCATGAGCGATCTGCATCGCATCCCAAATGGCGGCTGCAACTGGTACAACATTTGGGATGACCTTCTGAGTCATCACGCCGAAGATCTGCTCGCTCACAATCCCAATGCCAAGTGGGATGAGGGACGCAGCCGGGCTCAAGCCGCCTGCGCAGCCGAGAATTGGCGGAAGGTCGTTCTTCCAGAACTGACGATGCACGGTCTCCTGGGCAATGCGGCGGAAACGCCCAACCCAAGGTCCGCCATCATGACATTGAAGAGCCATTTGGAATCCTATCCCGAACATCAATCGCCGTATACCGATGTCGCGCATCGTCTCATCGAGGTTGCCCAGCGTGCCACTGGCCGCAGCGGAGGAGACGCTCTCCACAGCAGGCTCTCGGCAACCGGCCTATTCGATCTGTACGTTGCGGATACCGCCCATGGCTATCGCTACCTGCGGCCATTCGAAATTGGGCTGCGGCGAATCGATTCGCGACAGGAACTGTCGGTCGACCCACGACAACTGAAGGAACTGACCGCTTCTGAGAAGACGGATCTGTATTCCCATGAAAGACCCGCTGTCATCGCAGTGGCTCTCAGGAATGCCTCCGACGCCCACGGGACCGATGGCATCACGTCCGTCGATGCTGTATGTGATCTGCTGGAAGCCGTTCAGGAATGTCCAGAACCCGACGAACTGCTTCACCTTGCCGTCAATCAGATGCTGTGGGAACTCATTCTGGAACTCAACCTGCCGCTGCCTGCCCAGACACGTATCGATGCGACCGACTGGCTTGGGCGACTCCGCAGCAACGCGGGCGACGCAATCAATGCCGATTGGGCGCAGCGCGCCCCGACAGCCGACAATTCCACTCAATCACTCACGCGGCGTCACGCAGCGGGGGAACTCGCAAAGAGTCCGAGACACCACCACATTCGCAGTTTGAACGATGCGGACCAGCACGTGGAACAAACGCAATCGATGGCGGCAGCCCGCATCGTTCATGGCCTGCTTGTTCCCGATCCCACGGCCCCCTCCGGAATGATGCGGGTCCGTTTGCTCGAATCGGAAGTACGCCGCCCCGAAGTGCTGCTGAGCCGAGGGAAGGATTGGCGTTTCTTCCAGTTCGATGACCGGCTCTCACACGATGACCTTGTCGAAGCCCCACAGGGGGTCCACACGCTCCCAGTTATCATCTTTG
>JASMMN010000118.1 GCA_030748155.1 Phycisphaerales bacterium | reverse complement strand
CGTACTCTCACTGCCGCTGATACCCCCACCTTGGAGCGTGAGCCGATCATCGCCGCTGAGCGAAACGCTCTGTTCAAGCACAATCGGACCGTCGAATGTCAGGGTGGTTGCATGAATCGCTCGATCGACATCGCTGATGGCGATCTGAATCTCCTCGGAAGTGAATGAGGCCGTCTCACGAAGATTCTGAAGGGATGCCTCGATGCGCAAAGGTTCGCCCGTCGTCACAGCCAGATGTCCATCTACCGACGAGAGTGTCTCGCCCGTGCCGGCACCAAGGCGACCCGTCTCATCCGCAGCGAGAATACTCGTGGACAGATCGCTCTCATCCACCGCCACAAGTGCATCGCCCGATGACTCGATGGTGACCGCACCCTCCGAGGTAATGATCAGTTGTCCAGCATTGCCCACAACGGCACCCAGCTTGGTTGATGCCTGCATGGCGATGCGCTGTCCATCTAGTTCGATACGACCACCGTCGCCGCCGAACAATCCGCCTTTGGCGGAGAGACCGGTTCCAGTCTCGGCCCACACGGTTCCATCGGTTGCCCGCACTACGATGTCGCCACCATCGGCTGACGCCATGCCGCCATCAGCGACGAGAACACCGCCATCGGCAAGTACGACATTGGATGCAGCCTGAACCGAGATCGATCCAGCATGACCGTTCGCCTGCGTCGAGGCCTCAAGCACGATGGCTGCGGCCGACATGTTGATCGTGCCAGCCTGTGTGTCGTCGCTGACATCAATGAGGCCAGCGTTGGCAACCTCGACGTTGTCCGTGTGGGTCCAGATGGCACCGCCGGCTGCGAGCAGATCGACCTCGCCACCCTCGGAGAAGATCTCGCCATCATTCAGGATGGCCAAACCAAGCAGATCGCCAACCAAGAGCGATACATTGCCGCTGTTGCCGGCCGTGATCGTGCCGCTGTTGTGTACGCCCGGGTCACCAGTAGTCAAATCGGCGATCACGGTGCCGGGTACTGGAGTGGCGGCAAGATCGTCCATCACCTGTCCATCGATGATGACTGAGAATCGACTCCCGAGATCCTCTACGACAACGCGATCGCCCACCGCCATCATGACGTACTGGCCGTTGATAGTGCCCGTGTTGCGAATGTGCTGA
The DNA here is from genome assembly GCA_030748155.1 of Phycisphaerales bacterium. Taxonomy (GTDB): domain Bacteria; phylum Planctomycetota; class Phycisphaerae; order Phycisphaerales; family SM1A02; genus UBA12567. Next base: position 11,138 of record JASMMN010000118.1, on the reverse strand, counting down.
CCGATCAGCGCGACGCCACCAGAAACTTGAAGGGTTCCGTGGAACTCGATATCGCCGGTGGTGTCGTACGTCAACGGAGCACCTGCGAGGAAGTCGGTATGCATCGCATCACCTTCGGACCAGTTCGCAGCCGCCGCGTGAAGGCTCGATGCATTGATGACGGCATTCTGACCAAACACAATGCCAGCGCTGTTGACGATGTAGACATTACCTGTCATCGCGTTGATCGCGCCATTGATCGATGTGGGAGTACCAAGCGCGGTGATGCGATTCAGAACGGCATAATCATTCTGGCCGTTGAAATTCAGTGTTTCCTGGCTTCCGAGATCCAGACTCGTCCAGTTGATGATGTGCCGGTTGGAGGGATCCACGACGGTCCCGGGGAGAAAGACGTTCGTCACGGTCTGACCGGCGGGACCATTCTGGAGAATCTGCCCGTGGCCCGGATTTGTCACAAAGGTGCCGCCCTCGGGAGTCGCCAGCGCCGAGGGCGCCATCAACCCCAAAGCGCACGAAATCGTGAAGGCCATTGGCGTTCGCGCTGCGTGGAAGTGGATACCCCCGAACCAGCCCAGTCGTGTACTCATGTCTTCACTCGTTCTCGCTCAAACGGGATGCGGCGTGTTACCAGCGTACGTCCGGTAACAAAACCGACTCCCATACTCCAACCCCCGCCAACATACCCGCCAAACCGGCGAATCAGAAGGACAAGCTCGCCTGAACGTACAAGCGATTGTGCCCAGAGTCATACAAACCGCCCTCCAAGTCGCGAAGGGCCCATCCCCAATCGAGCCGTACCCGTACATTCCGCTTGAACTGGAACTCCATGCCCACGCCCGCCGAGATCAGCGTCTGGTCAAATTCAAACGCTGATCTGTTGTTTTTGGTGAGCCAAGAGTAGTCCACAAAGCCCAGCAGCATCAAATCCCAGTCCGCACGTCCATGCAGCCGCTGGGGCGCATAGCGGAACGGTTCGCCGAAAAGCGAACCGGGCGGATCCTGTGGAGCAAATGCGCGTGGTACATGGAATCGATATTCGCCCGTCAGATTGAGCGCGTTGTCACCTGCCACGATCGATACGGGGTAACCACGATTCGTCCCGGGTCCGCCCGCAACGGATTGGAACTGTGGCAGCAATCGGGAATCAAAGGCAAATTGACCCGAAACACCCAGATACACCTCATGGGCCAGCGTGGATGATGCCGGAGTCTGGAGATCGCTCCATGCGTCATGGTTGAACAACGGTTCAAGATACGTTGAGAGCGATCCGGCCCAGTTCAGCCGAGCCCAGAGATTGGATATATCACCCCGACTGTTGACGGCACCCATCCGCTGAAGTGATACCTCGCCGTGTGAGAGAACATTGCCCTCCATTCCAATCGAAGCGCGGATGCTAGACCACGCGCCCTCCCGCTCCAATTGAAGCATCCCATAGGGAATTGCGAAGGACATCTCCTGCTGTGGAAGCACAGCGACATTGTTCTCCACACCAAGATGCTGCAGGCGTCCCCCTCCTATAGCATCGATAAAGAGGGGTCCGTCCTGATAGACGTTGAGTCTCAGTTCGCCATTGCCGGACCACGAAAATCCGGTGAAAGCATTCGTCATCGCCAGCCCACCACCGAACTGATCTGCGAAGTATTGACTCCACGAGCCATACACGCCCCAGCGAAGTCGTCCATCCAAACCAAGGGGCGCTTCATACCTTCCGACGACTGCGTTGGAGCCTTTAAAATCCGAGGTCGCATACTGCACCGTGAAAATGTCATCATTGCCGGTGAGTTGCGACGTGTAGAACCCGAAGTGTTGACGCTGGTATCCCTCTGACTTGGTGCCGGTGTTGCCCCATTGGTACCACACCGTCCACGGCCTGATCTCGCTGATCTGGTAATCCAGCGTCACATCGGGAAATCGCTCAGCCACAATGTCTTGCTGATCACCTTCTACCGCAACGGGCGGCTCGACATCGATCTGCGCGGTATTGGTTGCCCAATCGACAGGTCCACCCGTATTGATGTCCTCTCCAGCGGGGGCCGAGGTTGCTCGGCTTGCTGCCAGTCGAACGTCGCGTCCAGGATGGCGACTGAGGAAGTACATGTAGTCTTCGACGTTCTTATACCTGAGTAGATCACCCTCGCTGCCATCGGCACTCAGTGGAGACCCTTCTGCAATACTCTCATGAGCCGGGTTGTTGATGCGATTCTCTTCTTCAATCCGGTCTCCCCAAGCGCTGGTCTGGACCTCGGACACTCGTCCGACCGTCACCAGCAAGGTGAGTTCGGTCTTGCCCATCCGCAGATCCTCACCGGCGTCCTCGCCCACCGAAACGATCTGCTTGTTCCACGGAAGCACGAAGACACCTTCCAGATCTTGGTTGACCAGGTACACCACGATGGCACGATTGATTGCGATCAACGCCGTGGGCGAATACAGCATCGTCCCGGCCTGGTTCAGTTGGCCGAGCGTCACTTGAATACTGTCGCCCTCACCGACCGATGTAAATCCGATTTCATCTCGACCAAGTTCGATGGGCAGATGTTCGAAGGATGACGCCGGGGGGAGCTCCGAGTGATCCAGTGAGTACACGACATCGAACGGCCAGACGGCGTAGTAGAAATTTCCGTCAACCGTCTCGTTCTGTGTGGCCAGAGGGGGCAGATCCGTACCACGGGCCGGTGGATGCAAGGAAAACACGAGTTTCAAACGGCTGTCTTTGTCCTCGAAGGTCTCGCTTACCCGCGTCCCACCCATGCCCAATTCCTTCAGCCGGTCCTCGATCGCATGCCGCACCGCTCGCGTTGCCGAGGGTAGCCATGGGCGGCGCCACGCTTCCTGTGGGAAGAGCAGGTCCCTGTACATGCTGGTCACGATTCCCACCTTGCCCCAACCAGCTTGCATCTCGCCATCGACCAAACGAAGGCGGAGTGTGGTCAACCTGAACAGCGTGGCTGGATCACCTCGCTCACCCGCCCCTTCCGCCCAACGAACGGACACGCCCTCGATGACTGGTGGCGTTTCAACCGGCGGCTCGGGCGTGGGAGTCGCTTCTGTCTCTGTCGGAGGTGCTGCTGGGGCAACGGCTGTCTCGACGACAGGTGGCGTTTCAACCGGCGGCTCGGGAGCGGGAGTCGCTTCTGTCTCTGTCGGAGGTGCTGGGGCAACGGCTGTCTCGACGACAGGCGGCGACTCAACCGGCGGCTCGGGCGTGGGAGTCGCTTCTGTCTCTGTCGGAGGTGCTGGGGCAACGGCTGTCTCGACGACAGGTGGCGTTTCAACCAGCGGCTCGGCGGTGGCCTTTGTCTTGGACGATGGCTTTGCCGGAGCGGTCTGTACTGGTTGTTTGACGGTCGATACGCTGTCCACTGCGGCAGTCGCCGGTGCCGCCCGATGTACGTCTCTCAATTCACGAGGAATACTTTGATTTACCGACAGACCGGGCAATGGCACATCAGCAAGAAACCATGCGACATACCGGGGGTTCCTCCCCTCGGAAATCTGTTGAATGGAAGCCTGCACCGTGACGCCAAGAAGACCGTCGGTCTCAAGCCTCCGCTGAATGGCGGCTGAGAGTGCATCGAGCGCATTGGCATCGATCCGAACTAGGCCTTGGCGATTCAGCGCAGCCACATCGGTCCGAATGGTGGGCTTGCCTGGTACCTTCTCTGTGAACCCGCGGGCAGTTCGCCCAAGGATGGCATCGGCGTGGCGTAGGTCACTCAGCGGCGGCAGATCGGGACCGACTTGTTTCCACGCCACTTCGAACCGGCTCACGATGTACGCGGTCTCGGCGGCCACTCCAAGGTGGGCTGGCGCGAGTGCCGACACCAACAGAGCGATGAGCCATCCCCTCGGAGCGAAACGCTTCAGACTCATTCCTGTTGTCCCTGCTTAGTCGACTGAGGATCCGCACATCGCGGGATCCAAATCCTGACCCTCTTCCAACCCGTTCAGGATCTCAGCAGTTTTCTTCTGCGTCAAGGCTCTCAGGGCCCGAACAGCCCTACCGAGGGCAAAGAATCCACCTCCAGAATCACAGGTTGACTGAATTGGCGACCCCATTGGATCGACTTGTCTTGTACGGGCCGTGAAGTGGCCCCAGACCGCACCCCTCAGGCCCTCTGGAGACCTTGCCATGATCCTCAGCACCGCATACTCACTCATTCTGGGACTCAACATCACCCCATTTGCTGCACCGCAGGCCGCTCCCGTGCCCGCACCAGTGCCCACGACTTGGGTCTCTGGCCCTGCGGAGCCCATTTTGCTGGTCGCTGGCGATGAACTCGGTATGGCCCTCTTCGCTTCGCAGCCCACGCCGACTCCCCCGAAACTGCTCGCCCGGATCGCCGCAGCCAATGCGGCCCCAGCGAGTTGGACCATCATGTCCGGCGACAATTCGGTACACCTCGCCGCCACCCACTGACGGCACGATCTCCTAACTGACCACGGCAGACGTCTTCCTGCCGTTCTACTGTCTGCGGTGACGGAGTCGCCGCCCCCTACCTCAAGGCCTCCAACGCCCGCCGCTGCCGCACATTGGTTGCGATGCCAATCGCCCGATCGATGGTCGCCATGGCCGCCCCACTTCCATACCGCGCTGCGAGTACTGGTACGAGCCGACTCGTCCGACCGACGACCCCGCCAGGAACGATTGCCTGCCCAAGCACCGAGAGCACATCGTCGGGCGTTCCTTCGCCAAGTGAGGGTCCAAACATGGCCCACAGCATGTCGCCCTCAAGCAGCGACGGGTCCACCAGCCGCCTCCATGCCGCGACTACCGCGTCTTGATCACCCATGCGGTAGAGCGAACCAAACGCAGCGCGGGCCGTGAGCGGACCATTCGCGTTCTTCTCACTCGCCGCGGTCCACAACTCGGAAGCCATCTTGTCGATTCCAAGCAGGGCGACATCTGAAGTCGCGGCTGCAAACGTCGCGTCACTGGGCGAGGCTTGCGCAGCCTGCATGTGCTGCATCGCTTGCTGCTTCACATCGACGAGATCCTTGAGGTCGGCCCGCTGCTGAGGCGGGGCTGGGCGGCGAAGTGTCCCCTTCGGCGGGGGCATGATCAGGAGCGGGTCGCCGATGGTGTTGATCCGCCACGTGCGGGCCATCGGGCGGTTGGAGGCGGGCCACCATCGCGCCGCAACCAGCAGCGGCACGCCGCCGGCGATGCGTTTTGCCAGCAGGCCCGGCGGCACGAAGGCCTGCAGTTGAGGCTCCTCGGACGAGCCGATGTACGCATAGACACCATGCAGCAGCCACCGTCCGCCAACCGTCGCCTCGTCGTCGGGCGAGCGGAGCGACCAACTGTGAATCATCGAAAGCGCCGCTGGCTGGTCGAGGATGGGAACATCGCCCGGGTCGGCATCCTTCCCTCCAGCCATCTGGAAGAAGTCGGCATTGCCTTTGGAGTTCAGCAACACCAGATCCGACTTCAACCCCTCCATGTCCGCCGCATTCAGCGATGCCACCGTCACATGCTCGAGCAGGGTGACCGGGTAGCCCGCATCCTGAAGGTTCGCGGCCGCGGGCGTCATGGACCAATTCGTCCAAGGCGCTGAGTCTGGATAGGTGCCGCACATCCACGCGTTGATTCGCGGCAGGAACAGGCTGCAATTCGCCATATAGGCCGCTCGCGAGGCTGGCCCGAAGATCCACCCGGCAACCGCCCACCGCTGCCCGCTTGCCGTGCGGCCAAGCACATCGGTCATCGCCACAGGTCCGCTCTGATCCCCGGGGATCGGCACCGGCGCCGCGGTGTGTCCACGCGCCGACATCGCGCGGCAGATCGTGAGCGTGTCGATCTCATCGCCGAGGGTTTGCCATGATCGACCCGTTGCCGAGGCTGCAGCTTCAACCTGTTTCACAAACGCCGCCGTCTTCTCCGCCGACAGCACCCCATTTGGCGTGCCGAACGAACCTTCAATCCCCGCGTTGTCCTGGCCGCGACCAGCGGCCAGCAGCACCGCGGCGGCGGCCGCCGGGTCGGAGGGACTCGAGATCACCAGCCCCGAGGGGGCCGGCAGCCCCGCCGCCGTGGCCGCGGCGCGCGGCGAACCGCTGCCCCCCCACGCCTTTGCCGCGGCCGCAACCATCTCTGCCGCTGCGCCAGCCCCAGACCAGCCTCCCACGGAGGCGCGGCGCACCACCAATCTCGGCTTGAATCGGCGGATGAACATCGGCGCGAGCACATCGTCTTCGATCAGCACCGGCCAGTGCGCCTGCGGGGTCCACTTCGAGACCTCGTCGGCCAGCGTCTGCACATCCGGCACCAGCACCACTTGCCGGGCCACCGGCACGCGGGCCCGCAGCTGCATGGACGACTCGCCGAGTTTCAGAAACCAAGGCATCTCCCCAGCGGCGGGCTGCTGCTGAGCCACCATGACGCCTGAGACCGTCACCATCGACACCGCCGCAAACCGAATCATGTGCATCCACGCAGCATACCCCCGTGGCGGCGCTGTACCGTTCCGCGGATGATCCCTCTCCCCCGCGTCATCTCCATCGGCACGCTCGCCCAGAACACCCTCTGGAATGAACCCCGCGATACCCGCACCGGCCACGCCACCACCACGCTCGTCGAGGGCGATGGCGTCAAGATCATGGTCGATCCCGGCTTGCCACCGCAGGTGGTCGCCGCCAAGGTAGGCGAGCGAAGTCCTCTGCAGCCTGCCGACATCACGCACGTCTTCCTGACCTCATTTCAAGACGACACGATCCGCGGCCTCGCCGCCTTCCCCCGCGCCACGTGGTTGGCCTTCGAAAGCGAGATCGAAGCTGCGACCATCCCGCTGCAAGAGCAGCTTCAGATCGCAAGCGACCACCCTGAGGACGGCGGCGTGGAACCACTGGAAACACGGCTTCGCATGCTCGAACGCATCAATCCAGCACCCGAGAGTCTCGCGCAGGGCATCGACCTCTTCCCACTCGCCGGCGTCACCCCCGGACTGTGCGGACTGCTCCTGGCGCAGCCACGAAAGACCATCCTCATCACGGGTGACGCTATCGCCACCCGAGAACACCTCGCCGAAGCACAGGTGCTTCCCACCTGCTGGAACCGCGACCTCGCCCAGGAGTCCTTCGCTGAAGCCATCCAAATCGCCGACATCATCATCCCCGGCCGCGACAACCTGCTGCCGGGGGTCTGAGGAGGAACTGGCGATGAGGTCGGATTGCGCGGGCATGCATGATCCACCGAGGGTGGAACGCGTGTTCCAGCGGCACACGCAGGGGGATTGCTGGTATAGATGGGGCTGGATCGCCCCAGACGGCGATCGTACTGCAAGGAGCCTTGAATATGCTGTTCATTCGACTCGCAGCCGCCGTGCCGCCGATGCTGCTGCTGAGCACTGCGATTCCTGCCGCCATCTTGACGGTCGATCAGAGTGGGGGCGGTGACTACGTTGACATTCAATCTGCTGTGAACGCCGCCACGAACGGCGATACCGTACACGTCATGCCGGGAACCTACACCGCCGCGGGTACGGCGGTTGTGTGGATGAGCGACGAGATCATCACGATCGAGGGCGTTGGGGATGCCGCGTCGATCATCATCGACGGAGAAGACGCGCGGTATGGCTTCCATGTCGATTCCTCTGACCAGTTCGGAACGATCATCCGCAACATGACCATCACCCGCGGGCTGGATCACGGGGTTCGTGCATACCACAGTAACCCAAGCATCGAGTCGTGCCATATCACGGGCTGCAGCGGCAGCGCCGTGACGGCGGTCGGGGATGCGATCGTGGCGATGCAGGATTGTGAGGTGTCGTACAACACCTCCACCAATGGACCGGGACTTTGGAATCCCGGGGCCACCGTCACAGCTGACGGCTGTGAGTTTCATCACAACGAGGCAACCGCAGGCTCACCGCTGTCCAGCTCGCTCGGCGGCAGCTCCATGACCTTGACCAACTGCGTCATCCACCACAACACCGGCAGCACCGGGGGTGCGGTGTATTCCCACTTCAGTACATTGGTCGTGGACGGCTGCACGCTCCACCACAATCAAGCGGGGTATATGGGTGCCGCCATTTATGCGTATGGCACTGGCGTAGCTCAGGTCTCCAATTGTGATGTGTCATGGAATACCGCTACATTTGGCGGCGGTGCCGTGGCTGCGCGCAACGAGGCCTCGCTGGAACTGACCTCATCGACCATTGCGTCGAACGACGGTCGTGGCGTTGTGGTCAGATACGGTTCCGATGCGACCATTGACGACTGCACCGTGACATCGAACCTCTGCAGCACCGACTGGGGTGGCGGGATCTACCTCGATGCTGGTTCGCACACGATCACCAACACGACCATTGCAGGCAACGACGCACCGAATGGTGCCGCCATCGGAACGAATTGGAGTACGTCGGTTTCGATCGACGGCTGCACCGTCGCGAACAACACCTCCTCGGACTCGTGGGGAGCGGCCCTCTGGGGCAGTTACACCGAAGGCGATGGACGGTCCATCAGCAACTCGGACTTCTGCGGGAACCTTCCTGATCACATGGATGACGACTTCGCAGCAGGTGCTGACGGCTCCAATACGATCGGAGCGAGCTGCACATGGTGCTCGGCCGATATCGATGGATCATTGGATGTTGGACTGTCTGACATTTTCTACCTCGTCGACAACTGGGGCCCCTGCGGCGGTTGCCCGGGTGACTTCAACGAAGACAGCAACATCGGCGTTTCGGACCTCCTGTACCTCCTCCAAGAGTGGGGATGCACGATCGAGGATCCGGTGTAGCAGACTCCTCACGGCCCCATTCCCCAACGCCCGTCCCGATCGGCAGCAATCACTCTGCCCGCCAAACGCGAATGGTGCCGTCGCCCGAGCCGGTGTAGATGGCATCCCGCGCCGGATCGCTGGTGATGGCGTGTACGTAGTTGTTGTGACCGCGGAGTCGAATGAGCGGTGTCAGCGCGCCTTCGGGGTCGACGCCGAGTACCTGCACGGTGTTGTCCCGCGAAGCACTCAGCAGGCGACGCCCCTGCTCGAGCCACTGCAGATCGTATATGGGCCGCCCATGGACCGACGCTCGGTCGAGTTCGCTGCCATCCCGCACGTCCAGCGTCACCACGTCACCATCCGCGGTGCCGACCGCCACCCTGGTCCCGTCCGCCGAAAGTCCGACGCAGGACACCTGCGGATCCGGTGATGCGGACCAGACGGTCTGCGGCGCACGCCCATGCAGTTCCAGCAGATGCACGGCGCCGTCTCTGGACAGCGTGACCCACCGGCTGCCATCAGCGTTCGTCTGCACCCGGGTTCCGCCGCTGTGCCGCACGAGTCTCGACGGCCCCGACGCCATCGCCAGCATTGCCCCCAGGCCTGCTTCCCCGGAGATGGTGGACGCGAGATGCGTAGTCTCTTTGGTTGCATGCTGCCGCGCTTCACCCGTCTCAGCGTCGAGCCAGGCCGCTACGCCGTCGCCTCCGACCACCAGGACCTCCTCGTCATCCGCGCCAAAGGCAATGCCCTGTACCTCGCCCCCGTGCGGCGAAAGTCGTTTCTATACAACGCCGCCACCCTCGAGATCGATGACGCGGACATCACCACCAAAAGCCGCAGCCACCAACGAAACACCGGCGGCCACGTGGCCGCCGGTGGTGCGCCTGGAGATATGGGGCCCCAGGGGCGAGAGAGGAGAGGGACGGGGCTTCTCCGCCGTGAAGCGAACAAGCCCGGTGTGACCCACTAATCCGAGAGGCAGGCCGGATCGGGGTCGATCCAAGGGATGTCACCATCATTGGATTCAAACTGGTTCGGGGCAAGGACTTCTGTCAATAAAGTTTGTCAATGACATCGGGGATTACGGAGTCCTCCGGCTGCCGCCATGAAGCAGGATGGATACCACGCCCATGCGGCATTCATCAGCGGGCATGAAGGACGCCGGTGGCATCCACCCTCCGGTTCGCTTGATGTGCAGCAATGACCGAACGCTGCGTTGGGGCCCCTGCTAAGCCAGCACCGACAGCTGGTCACTTTCTTTGGTGGGACCAGAGCAGGGCACACATGATCGCTGCAAGTTGCTCTCTTGTACTCACATGGGATGATCAGTGGCCACTCTGGCGTTCAGCCTCGGCGATTGTGTAAGTGCCCGGAATTGGGGCCGACTTGGTCTACAATGGCCGCCATGGCCGATCACATCGCCCTGTATGCCGGTTCCTTTGATCCCCCCACGCTGGGGCATTTGGATGTGATCAGCAGGTCGCGGCGGCTCTTTGATCGGATTGTGGTGGGGATCGGCGAGAACCCGGATAAGAAGTCCATGCTCGCGGCCGACAAGCGTTTGGGGCTGCTTCAGGCCGCCGTGGATGAGATGCTGACCGAGACACCGGAGGGATCGCCCGTTGATGTGGATGTGTACGACGGGCTGACTGTGGACTACGCCCGCGAGATCGGCGCATCTGCACTGCTGCGAGGCATCCGAAACGTGACGGACCTCGCGACCGAGTGTCAGATGGCGATTGCCAACCGGCAAGTCGCGGATATCGAGAGCGTGTTCGTCATCACCGATGAGCGGTATGGCTTCACATCATCAAGCCTCATTCGGCAGATCGTGGAACTCGGCGGAGACGTCGAGAAACTTTCCGGCATCGTGCCAGCGGCCGTCCTTGATGAACTTCGAAGGTCACAGCAGTAGCCGTGGTCAGCACTCTTCGTTGGATTGTGCTTGCGGCGGCCGCAGCCGGTCTCATCGCCGCGTACCTCGCATCACTGCTGCAACTCGATCCCGTGTCGACCATCATCGGCGGCGCGATTGGTGGCGGCGCTGGCGGCTGGATCGCGAAGAAACAAACCGATGCGCGATCCGACTAACCTCGCTCGCCACGACAGGAGAAACTCCAATGAACAAGACCTTCATCTTCACTATTCTCGCGGCGGTCATCGCGGCCGTTGTTGCGGTCATCGTGGCAAGACTGTTCGGCGTGGATGGTGGGGCCGCTGCGATTGGGGGTGGCGTCGGCGGCGGCGTGGCCGGCGCGGTGGCTGGCGTGATGGGATCCAGGAAGAAGACCAAATAGGTCCCGCTCAGCCTGGTCCATTCACGATCCCGGAACCCCCCCAGACGGCTTTGAAGTTCTCGCCGAAGACGAAGTTCTCCTCGGGGAACTCCAGTCCGGCCATGTTCTGGTCTATG
>JASMMN010000117.1 GCA_030748155.1 Phycisphaerales bacterium | reverse complement strand
AGATCGACGTTCGTATCAAGGACAAGTCCGACTCGATGTCCGAAGATCAAGGCAAAGACATGAAGTCCGATGTCGATGAACTCACGAAGAAAATGATCGCGGAGGCCGACAAACTGAGCGAGGTCAAGACAGACGAAATCGAACAGTTGTAAGAAGCCGGGCGACGATCCGGGACCAGCAACATGCCACGGCTCTCTGACGTGATCTCCCGGGGGAGATCCACCGTCTTTCAATACGTCCGTCGCAGCCGTGCTGGGGGAATCCCCATCTGCTGTCGATACTTCACCACGGTACGACGAGCAATGTCAATACCTTGCTCGCGGAGGGCCGCCGCGAGTGCTTCGTCTCCGAGCGGCTTGGCAGGGTCTTCTGCTTCGACGATGTCTCGCAGCAACGCCTTGACCGCCTCCCACGAAAGGCTCTCTCCACCGCTTGTTTCCGTGCCGCCGGAAAAGAACCGCCGCAGCGGAACAATGCCGCGGGGCGTCTGCATCCACTTGTCCGATACCGCGCGGCTCACGGTGGCGACGTGTACACCGAGCAGATCGGCCACCTCGGTCATGGGAAGCATCTTCAGACCCCGTGCCCCCTCGTCAAACCACCCCCGCTGCCGATCAAGTACCACTTCCACGACACGCAGGACCGCATTCGATCGTAGATTGATCGACTCGATGAGCCATTTGGCGTTGCCGACATTGCGGGTGATAAATGAGCGGGCTTCAGCGTCGAGAGCGGTGTCCGACGACATCTCCGTGTATCGAGGTGAAACACGAAGTGGCGGCACCACCCCATCACACAGCGCTGCGACATATCGATCCTGCTGCTGGTCATACTCGACGATCACATCGGGGATGACCGGTGGAACGTGCTCGTCCACCACTTCACGACCAGGCGAGAGGCTCAAACGATGCATGAGTCGAAGGGCCGCCTTGATCTCATCAAGGCTCAATCCCGTGGCTTTGGAGATGACGGGAAGACGGTTCTGAACGAGGTCATCGAGGTGTTCCTCGATCAACGCGCCCACCCGATCCCATGCGTCGGTGTCTTCCCCCTCACGGGCCCGCCACGCATCGACCTGCAGCAGCAGGCACTCCTGAATCGTGGAGGCGCCGATGCCTGCCGGCTCAACGAGTTTCTGGAGCACTTCCTGAGCCCTCGTCAGATCATCGAGCGACACCGCATTCTCCGCCGCGGCAATATCCTCAATCTGAAGGTCAAGCAGTCCGTCTGGATTCAGATGTGAGATCAACACCTTGCCCGCCTCGACGATTGACACCGATACTTCCGCGAAGGACCACTGGTGCAACACCTGATCAATCAGATTGTCTGTACCGGCGATGATGTTCGCCATCGCATCCATCTTGCGGTCCCGCTCACCGGACATGCGGGCGGCGGACCAACTCGAAAATGAATACTCATTGTCGATCGCCTCGCGATAGCCACCCTCCATGCTCGCGAGACGCTCGAAGTCGTCTGCGCCGTCTCCGGTTGTGTCGGACTCTCCGACAACCAGTTCTTCATCCTCGATATCGTCGCTCGTCTCTCGGTCCTTGCCGGCGAGATGCTCATCAACCTCAAGTGCGATGTTCGATTCCAACTCCTGATCGATCCGCTCCTGCAACGCCTGAATCGGCATCTGCAGAATCTCCATCGACTGAATCATCCGTGGGCTCAGTTTCTGCTGCTGACCGAGCCCGGCCTGCTGTCTGGCTTCAAAGCGCATGCCCATGGGCTTCATGGTAAGCGGTCGGGCACCGACTCTGCACGAGCGTTGATGCCAATCAAATGCTTTTGGTTCGCCCAAGCAACGCATCAGCCAGCATCGCGGGTGTCGCGAACTCCAGCGAGGATCCGCTCGGCAATCCTCGCGCCAGCCGCGTGACACGAACGCCGCGTGTGCCGAGGGATTCCACCAGATAGTGCGCCGTCGTATCACCCTCAAGCGTCGGGCTGAGGCCGAGAATCACTTCCTCGATCGCTTCGCCCCGGGCATTGTGATCGGGATGATCCACACGGTCCAGCAGTGCCGCTGCGGTGATGTCATCCGGACCGACGCCGCCGAGTGGATCGAGTCGACCGGTCAACACGTGGTACACGCCGCGGTGCAGTCCCGTGGCCTCGATGCTCATCAGATCGCGTGGCTGTTCGACCACCAACACGCAACCGGCCTGTCTGTTCGGATCGGCGCAGATGCGGCAAGGCTGCACATCAGTCAACTGCCAACAGATCTGACAGCACGCCACCTTGCCCTTGACATCGTGCAGCGCATCAGCAAGCGATTTGGTTTCTTCAAGCGGGGCCTTGAGCAGATGGAATGCCAGCCGCGTCGCAGTCCGCTTGCCGATACCCGGCATCCGCTGCAAACATTCGACCAATCGCTCGACCGGTTCGGGATAACCGCCGCCCGCCAAGTCAGATGCCTCCAAGAAGATTCGGGCCGTCAGGTGGCGTGGGCAAGCCCATTTCGGCCGCCGCTTCGGAGAGCCTCCGCGCCGCCTCCTGCCTCGCCATCTTCAGAGCCGTATTGGCAGTGTCGCGAATGATCGCGGTGAGATCTTCGTCGCACTCGGAGTCGATGTCCAACTCAACGATCTCCATCACGCCGCTGGCCACCACCCGCACATGATTTCCGGCGGAACTCGCCTCAACACGCAACTCAGCAAGCGAACTCTTGACGTCTTCCATCCGCTTCTGCATCTTCGGCAGATCCTTCATCAACGATGCCATCCCCGCCATGCCTCGAAGACCTTCAAACATCTTGCTGCTCCTCTCGTGGATTGTGTTTCTTGACATCGACGACAGAAGCGTCGAACAACTCCATCGCCAAATCCACCCGCGGATCATCAATGTGCGTCGTTCCGCCCTGTTGTGGCGATCTCGAGGGCTGCTCGGCGAACTCATCGCTTTCGACTCGAATACCTCGCCCGGCGGCGTCCGAGAGTCGTTCGGTCAATCGCTCAAGCACGAGCCGCGACATGGGACCAGTTGACGATCGAACGATGATCAGATCGACATCAAATCGGATCGGCTCGATGCCATCGAAGGTCGCCTTGGCGGCCTGGCCGCTGGCCGACGCGACCAGCCGCGCCCAGATCTGCTCCAGCGTCTCGGAGGCTGGAGGCGGAGTCTCTCTTGCTTTTGCCTTCGATTTTGCTTTCGCCGCAGGCTTCGGCTTGGCGGTCTTGGAGTTCGGCTTCGGCTCAGACCTCTCTACCGACCTTTTTTTTTTCGTACCGCCGGAAGCGATCGGTGAAGGCACGCTCGCCGGATCGATCAATTGGGCCGCGAGCGCCAATCGCACCAGCGCAGCATCGAAGACGGCCCGGGCCGATGCGCCAAGTCTGCCCTGCCGGGCTGCCGCTTCGCAGACAGCGATGCCATGAACAAGCGACGCCGGCTCAAACTGCTCGGCCTGAACCGACAACGATTCCCGTGCTTCGTCCGTCAGGTCCAGCACCTCGGTATCACTGCCACAGGTTCGGAGCAGCAGCATCCGCCGAAGGGACTCAGTCAAGGCTGCCAGCGCCTGATCGATGCTGGTGCCGCCCGCAAGCAAGGCGTCGGCCGCCTCCAAGGCGGCCTTGGAGTCACCGGACGCAATCGCGGAGATCACTGCATCGATCAGACCCGTCTCGGGAAGACCAAGCATCTCCTCGAGTTTCTCCGCAGAAATCGAGGTATCGCCCCCGGCAAGTACCCGATCCATGACGCTCAACGCATCCCGCATTGACCCGTTCCCCAGTTCTGCGACGCGACCAATCGCCGCATCGTCCATTTCGACACCTTCCTGAGCGAGAACGGATCGAAGGTGCCCGGCAATGAGTCGGCGCGGGATGGGCTTGAAGTCAAATCGTTGACACCGGCTCTGGATGGTCGGCAGCACCTTCTGCGGTTCGGTCGTACACAAGATGAACTTCACATGCTCGGGCGGCTCTTCCATCGTCTTGAGCAGCGTGTTGAACGACTCGGTTGTCAACATGTGCACTTCGTCGATGATGTAGATGCGATACTTGCAGCGGGCTGGCGAAAGCCCGGCCCCGGCGATGAGATCTCTCGCCTCCTGCACACCGCGATTGGAGGCCCCGTCGATTTCGATGACATCGAGGTCATCGCCCCGCATGATCGCTTCGGCGATGGCGGCCGCATCCTTGAGATCGTCGGCCACGTTCATCGCACGAGCAAAAAGCCTCGCCAAGGTCGTCTTGCCGACACCACGCGTGCCGGTAAAGAGATACGCATGGGCCGTCCGATCACCCTCTACGGCCCGACGGAGCGTATCGGCAATGGCTGCCTGACCAATGACTTCTCCGAAGTCTTGGCTGCGGTAGCGGCGGGCCAGAACGGTGTAGGTCACCTGAAAAAATTCCTCGCGAACGGTGGGGCCAGAAGCAGAATCCCTCGCCATCAAGCAGAAGAATGGCGGCACAGGGAGGAGCGTGGTAGGCGGCCAGGAAACCAACGGCGTGGGCAGCGACGCTTATGGCTGCTGCGATCAAGCCCTGACCAGGTTCACGGGCCGACCACCCGGAGGACCCGGCCGCCTACCGCACTCCTGTCGATCATGGTATCCGCTGACGGACCGCTGGTACACTCGCCCCGATGGCCGAACATGATTCGATTCACGCGGTTGGAAATGCCCCCGATTCGGGTGGTGCCGACGCAGCACCGTTCCTGCTGACGGCCTTCCGTATTCTCTACGCAGGCCTCATGCTCGCGGCCGCGTCGATCCCCATCATCAATGCGCCTTCGGCCGCTGATCCACTGATCTACTACTTCATGCCGATCGCCGCCACGCTCGCGGTTGTCGTCATCGTCGTACTGCTTGACATCCGTACGCCCCGAAAACGCATCTCCAATGTGGTGGGCATCTATCTCGCGGTCGTTGCAGGCCTTTTCGCTTCACTGGCGGTCGGCGTCCTCATTGATCTCATCGCCGAGGCGTGGGACATGTCCAACGACGGAGAAGCGCTCAAGTACCTCACGCTGCTCAAACTCACGGTGGGATTGACCCTGACCTACATTGCCGTATCCGTCGTACTCTCGACTCGAGACAGCATTCGACTGGTCATTCCCTACGTCGAGTTCTCCAAGCAGGTTCGCGGCCTTCGCCCGATGTTGCTGGATACCTCGTCCCTCATCGATGGGCGCATGAACACCTTTGCTCAGACCGGCTTCATGGATGCGCCCCTGGTCGTCCCGCAGTTCGTGGTGGCCGAGCTGCACACGCTGGCCGACTCGGCAGATCGAACCAAGCGAGATCGCGGCCGCCGCGGGCTGGACAACCTGCGGCTCATGCAGAACGACCCGAACATCAATATCGACATCGAACAGATGCACACACCGCCGGGGGCCCCGGTCGATTCGATGCTCGTCGATCTTGCCTTGGAAAAAAACCTCCGGATCGTGACGACCGACGCCAATCTTGCGAAGGTCGCCGACATCAGCGACGCCCCGACGCTCAACCTGCACGATCTGGGCGGTCTGCTGCGGGATGCCGCGGTTCCGGGCGAGACGATGCGGCTGACAATTGTGCGGGCCGGAGAGTCCGAGGGCCAGGGCATCGGGTACCTGCCCGACGGCACGATGGTCGTCATCGAGGATGCCGCCGAGCGGATCGACAAGGAGGTGCTCGTCACCATCACCAATGCCGTGCAGACCAGCGCCGGGCGGCTGATCTTTGCCAAGGCATCACCTGAGCCTCCGTCAATGCGGGATGCGGCAATCAGGCAGGAGCGACACACGGGACCGGGACCGAAAGAGTCAGATTCCGACCGAGGTCAATAACCGGCATCAGTTCTGTCTCGACATCCCCTCACAGCATCTGCCCCCATGCTGCAACGCAAACCTATTCCCATTCAATCGTCGCCGGCGGCTTGCTGGAAATGTCATAGACGACACGGTTGACGCCCTTCACCTCGTTGATGATGCGGTTGCTCATGGTGGCGAGAACGTCGTATGGAATTCGGGCCCAGTCGGCGGTCATGAAGTCCTGAGTCTCGACCGCCCGCACGGCGACGACAGAGTCGTAGGTTCGTCCGTCGCCCATGACACCGACGCTCTTGACGGGCAGCAGCACGGCGAAGACCTGATTGGTGCTGCGATACAGATTCGCCGAGACAATCTCGTCGAGCACGATCTCATCACACTCCCGCAGCAGGTCGAGCCGATCAGATGTGATGTCGCCGAGCACACGAACCGCCAAGCCCGGACCCGGAAATGGATGCCGCCACACAACATGGCTCGGCAGGCCGAGCACCTCGCCGAGCGCCCGCACTTCGTCCTTGAAGAGGTCACGCAGCGGTTCGATGAGTTCAAAGCCGAGTTCCTCTGGCAGGCCACCGACGTTGTGGTGCAGTTTGATGTTGGCAGCGGTCCCGGCATGTCCGTGTCCGGACTCGATGACATCCGGATACAGCGTCCCCTGGGCCAGAAAAGGCACCGGATCACCGCCATCAGCAGCGACCTTGTCGGCGGCCTTCCTGAAGCAGTCGATGAACCGGTGCCCGATCAGGCGACGCTTCTCTTGTGGATCCTCGACGCCCGCGAGGTCGCCGAGAAACTCGTCTGCAGCATCAACAACTCGCAGATCGATATCAAAGTGGTCCTTGAATGTCGATTCGACCAGTCCCCGTTCGTTCTTTCGCAGCAGCCCGTTGTCGACGAAGATGCAGGTCAGCCGATCGCCGATAGCGCGGGCGAGCAGGGCCGCCACAACCGAAGAATCAACGCCACCACTGAGACCGCAGATCACACGGCGATTTCCGACGAGATCGGGCAGGAGCGAACACTGTGTCTCCATGAAATCGGCCATCCTCCACGTGCCGCGGCAGCTGCACACTTCGTAAAGAAAATTGCGGAGCAGGTCGATGCCGTGCGGCGTATGGGTCACTTCGGGGTGGAACTGCAGACCATAGAACCGGCGCTCGTGATGCATCACCGCTGCAGCAGGACACGTATCGGTAGCCGCAATGACTTCGAATTCATCAGGAAGATCACCTACCTGATCGCCATGGCTCATCCACACCGTCATGTCCTGAGGAAGATGTTCAAACAACCCCGCGGCACGGTGGATCGTCAACTTCGCGCGTCCATACTCACGTGCCTCCGCCCGCTCGATCGTCGCGCCGAGCAGATGGCATCCCAACTGCATGCCGTAGCAGATCCCAAGCACCGGAATGCCCAGGTCGAGGATGGCCGGATCGCACTGCGGCGCCCCCGGTTCGTCGATGCTGGCTGGGCCGCCAGACAGGATGATTCCTGCCGGCTCAAGCGATTTCAGATGCTCGATCGTGACATCCGGTGCCACGAGAATGCTGAATGCCCCAGCCTCCCGCACGCGGCGGGCAATCAACTGGGCGTACTGGCTGCCGAAGTCGATGATCGGAATGGTTTCGACACCGGCAGGGCGGGTCGAACCGATGGCAGGTGCGGACATACGGGCTGGACTCCTGAAAAGGAAGGGCAGTGTAGGGGGTCGAGTATCACCGGGGGACGAAGGGCCGGGATCAACCCGTCGGCGTGATTCTCCGGGCGGTACTCGCCCCCTTCTGTATCATCCACCCCACGAATTCAATGTCCGAGTCCCCCACCACCACCGACTTCATCCTCGAACTCGACGCCAGGCCCGACCTGCTGCGAGTCGTCCGTGCCGCCCTGACCGCGTGGTGTGAACGAACGGGGATCGAAACTGCCAGGGCCGACCAGATCTGTCTGGCCGTAGACGAAGCATCTACCAATATCATCCGCCACGCCTACGACGTGGAATGCGGGCGCATCCGCCTGAACTGCTCCCGGCAAACCGGATCGTCGGGGCGATCGCTCCTGATCACCCTTGAAGACGATGGGAAGCAGGTCCCGCTTGAAACCATCCGACCGCGTGAATTGGACAATGTCAAGCCCGGGGGACTCGGTGTCCATCTCATCCAACAAGTGATGGACGAAGCGGTGTGGTGCCACAGGCCCGATGGCGGCACAACGCTCACCATGCGAGTAGACATCGATCAAACACACACTGGAGTCCAACAAGAGACTATTACCCATGCGTGAAGGCAATTCCGGATCGCTGAGTATCTCGATCGACCAAGGGGACGACCAGTTGGTCGTGACGCCAGTTGGCGAGATCGATCTCTCTACCTCGCCACAACTCAGGCAAACGCTTCAGACCGTCTTGGTTGATGGTGACACGACTGTCGTTGTCGATCTGGCCGAAGTTCCCTACATGGATTCATCCGGTGTCGCCACGCTAGTGGAAGCACTCCAAATCTGTCTGCGACAGCATCGCGAGTTGGTGCTCGCCCGCCTCAGCACGCGTGTGGAGTCCATCTTCAAGATCTCCAAACTGGACACGGTCTTCACTATTCGTGATGACCTCGACGACTGAGCATGGCCTCTCGAAAGAACCGCCCCGGTTTGCTGCTCATGCGAGGCATCAATCGCATTGGCGGCAGCACGCTTGGACTGCTTCTGATCCTGGGCGGAACGACACGGCTGACTAGATCGGTCGGTCGATGGTACTGGCAATCCACATCGCACCCGAGCGTGCGGCTGGGTTGGCCGGCGGTCGTGGCGCAGATGGTTCGCGTAGGGGTCCGATCGGTCAACATCGTCTTGTTGGTGAGCGCGTGCATCGGACTGATTCTGGCCATCGCGATGTATCCCCCACTCTCGGATCTCGGACAGCAGAACCAGATCGCCCGCATCGTCGCCGTCGCCGTCTTCCGCGAAATGGGTCCGATCATTTCGGCGGTCGTCCTGACCGGCTTTGCGGGGGCCTCCATCGCGGCTGAAATCGGCACGATGGTCGTCGGCGAGGAGATTGAAGCGTTGGAGGCTCATGCGCTTGATCCGGTTCGCTTTCTGGTGCTGCCCCGCCTGACGGCCACCGTTGTCAGTCTCCTGCTTCTGACAATTCTGGCCGATGTGACCGCGGTGCTTTGCAGCGGCCTCATCACGGTTGTGTTCTTCGATGTCAGCGCCACCGTCTACTACGACAACACGCTGGCTCAATTGAATCTCTACGACTTCTCAACCGGGCTGATCAAAGCCACCACCTTCGGCCTCATGCTCGGTGCCATCGCCTGTTTCAACGGCCTGCGAGTCAGCGGCGGCGCCGCCGGCGTCGGCAAGGCGACAACCGACACCGTTGTGCAGACGATCGTGGCGGTCATCGTCGCCAATCTGGTGTTTGATGTGGCATTCCTGCAGATGGGGTGGACCTGAATCGCCTGCCCGCCCTCGATGGCTACTGAGATCTGAACATGGGCGATGTCCTGCCGGTGCCGGCAGACTGGAGCCTGCTACTGCCGCTCACGGGACACCGTCGGCTGATCGCTGTCCGAACCGAAATACGCACCATCGCTCATATGGTCACAGACCGGGCGAATTCAGTCCGCGTCCCGGCTCCCGGATTCCGACTCCCCCGTGGCGGTGTCTCGCCCCATCACGATGCCGCGGATGCGAAACCCGTCATCGCCGGAACTGGCCCACCACGCGGCTGGGCCGAGATGCGTGGAGATTCTGGCAAAGCGTTCGTACTGTTCGGTTTGATCCTCGTCTACGAGTTCCCCCTTGATCTCTTCCCAGAGTTCCGGGTCGTCCGCCTTGAGTTCATTCTCCCAGCGGGTGATCTGCATGCGTTCGATCTCGGCGACCGCGGTGAGCGACTCTGCCAGATCCCAACCACCCCAACCCGCAAGAGGTTGATCGGGCAGCCAGGCAGTGACGCGATCGAGCCAGGACGGCGCACCATCTCCGCGGGCCGAAAGACCACGCAAGGATGATTCCACTGCCGTCTGATCTCCGACGAACAACATGCCGCCCGCCACAGCCAGACTTATTTTTCCATTCAACCCGGGAAGAGGCATCATTCCCCCCTGCCCCAGTTCAGCAGACCAGACCTGATGCCCCTGGAAATCGCGAGGTTCCATGTCCGCTTGTGGCGCCGTCGCAGCCAATGCGTCATTCAATCCCGTTGGATTCGTGCAGGCAATCGCTGAGACCACATTGAGGCTCTCCGCCGTGAGTGGGCGGGAAACAGTTTGCACCTGCAGGAGCCGCCGACCAAGTGGATCAAGAATGGACCGCAGTGTCGGCTCGAACTGATCGATCATCTGACCGATTCCCATGAGCATTGGATTGGTGGCGACAACCGATCGGATCCAGTCAGGAATCCGTTTGAAGTCCATGTTGAGTCGCATGACAGACACCGTGTCGGGGCCGACCCAACCCGGCATGGCTGCCCGCGGCGTGTCGTGCGCCAACAGGCGGAGCAGTCCGCCCTGTCCTTCGGGCATCCAGATCGCCCCGGACCAGGAGAGCAGCGTTTCATCTGTTCCGGGTCCTGCAGACACCGCAATCGCCTTGACCGGTCCGATCGCCGCGTCGAAAGAAGCACGCAGCATTTGCACCATGCCCCTTTGATCAAAAAGCGCCCCCGCCTCCCACGATGGGTCCACGAACAAGGCTGCCACCAACGAGTCCGACCCGTCCAACATGCCCTTGACGGTTGCCCACTGTTCGGTGTCGCCGAGCGCATCATCGAAGTCTTCGCCGTCCACAGCATCAAGCAATCGCGTCATGCCAGAGCGGGTGTTCGAGAACAGAATCAACCGATCTTCCCGCACAACCCATGCGTCATTCGGCGCAGGGTTTGGCTTCTCCTCGTCGGGGCGTCTGGATGTGACGTGATCGATCTCGCGACCAAGCACCGTTTCGGTCTTCACATGAGGCTCGGCCCGCAGCGTTTCCCAACTCGTGTCCCATGCGTCCACGATCACCTGCGATTCGCTGCCCAGATCAACCCAGGCCGCCACCGTCAATTGGCCATCTGAATCCTCAGAAGGTTCTACCCAAAGGACGAATCCGCCGGACATCGATGACACCACCTCCAAAGGATCATGATCCTCAAGGAGCGTCTGCCACACGTCTCCGATTCTCGACTCGTCCTGATCGAATGCCTCCCGGATCTCTTCGTTCAGGGCCTCCCGATCATCCGAATTGAGAAGTTCCGACTCGGTCAACCGGAAGAGAATCGTGTCCAACCCCGTCATGGAAACCACACCAACAGCGTTGCTCGGCGCGACCTTCTCGATCGACAGCGGAGCGACTGCGGCCGGATCGGCCATCGCCGCGATCAGTACGATCGTCCCAAACACACTCATTGCGTCTTCTCCAATTGAGAGGAAACTCCAGCCTGCTGCCGCGGCGGGGGGACGTGGTAGCGATGCCCGGTATTCGGATTCGATGGGTCATAGGCAAAAGCCTCGCGATTGCGAAGAAAGTCCTTCACATATCGCGTCGGGATCGCGAATCCAAGTGCCTCACCCCCGAGAATGCCCATGTTCGTGATGCCGATGACCTCGCCGCTGACGTTGAAGAGTGGCCCGCCGGAGTTGCCCGGATTGATGGCGGCATCGGTCTGGATATAACTCAGACCGTCAAAACTCCGCTGTGTGGTCGAAACAACGCCTTGACTGGTTGTCTGCTCGAGCCCCATCGGGTTTCCAATCGCAAAAACCGGCTGCCCCACTTCGATCGACTCCCACAACTCCAATGGCACCCATGGATAGGAATGATCTTCCTCGACAGGAAGTTTCAGAAGCGCCAGATCCAAATGGTTGTTCACCGCCTCGATTTCAATATCCTCGATCGTCCTGCGAGCGAGCGTGCCATCCGCTCGCGGCGCCCAGATGACCAGTCGCAGATCCTTCTCTCCTTGGATCACGTGCGCATTGGTGACAACATGCCCCTGCCCGTTGACGATCACGCCCGAACCGGTGCCTGCAGGCGTCTTCACCAATACCACGGATGGCTTGACACGGGCGGCCTGTTGGCGAATGCTCAGGTCCGGGGGGTTCTCGACCGTATGGAAGATTGCATCGGTCGGCTGATCAGCTACCTCGGCGGGGTCGAAAACACGCACATCCACGACATCGTTGTTATCGACTCGGACGATGGACGGCCCCACATCGATCCACAGACTCCGCTCATCCTGTTTGATGACCGTGCCATGCAGTTCGCCTCCGGCCTCCAACTGGACAACATCCGCCTGAGCGGCGACGACGAGCAGGCAACTGCAACACCACATGCGAGCACCCATCTGGAAACCTCCTTGGCGGGCCGATGTGGCCCAGCAAGGATCAAGTGTAGGCTCTCGGGAGCCCCCCGTGCTGCACCCGACTACCATGCAATGCTCCACGGAGGCCCGATAGATGAATCCCTTGCTCCTTGCCCCATTGCTCCTGACCGCCCTGATCCAAGACTCCGAACCGCCCCCACTGGCCGACTACTTCGGCTTCTCCGGGTTCGACGTCATGCCGATCGGAGACGAGCCTGGACCGATGTTGGTCGTCGATCTCAACAACGACGGACTCGACGACATTGTTGTTGCGAACAATCGTCGCAGCCGTATCGAGGTACTCCAACAGCGACCCGATGCCAGCCCCGACGATCCGGTGGAGATTCCCCGCGATATCAACGAGTTTCCAGATCATTGGCGGTTTGAACGACTATTTGTCCCCGTATCGGATGCTATTTCAGCCATCGCCGCGCACGACCTGGATGGCGACGGGTTGCTTGACCTGCTGACGGGTGGCGCTCCCGGGCGAGTGACCTTCCTGCGGCAGACTTCGCCGGGCAAGTTCAAGTCGGAAGCCAAACGCGACATCCGCAAACTCGGCGCCTCGACAGCAGCCTTCTCACTGCTGGACATGTCCGGAAACGGAAAGCCCGATCTGGTATCGATCGTCGGCGGCGAGCCAGCAATCTGGCCGGTCGAGGGCTTCTCGCTCGGCCCCAGTACCACGTACCCCGCCGGGACCTCCATGCTCGGTGTCGTACCTGCGGATTATGACGGCGACGGGATGATGGATCTCGCCGGAATCAGTCCGGACGATGCAGCTCCGGTGCGGATCTGGTTCGGACGCCGTGGCGATGATGGCGTTGAACCGGGCGCTCAGGCCATCTTCGAGATGCCTCCGATCATCGAGTTCGAAGCACTCGGCGTTCAGGAAGGTACTCGCGTCGCAGTGATCGAGCGCAATGCCAGAAGAGTCGTGCTGTACGAACTCAAGCAGGAGGCGGTGAAGTCGGGAGGCGACCGCGAAGTTGCCTTCACGGTGCACGGCTTCCCGGATCCGGGCAAACGAGGGCGGGCGTGGACCGTTGTCGATGTGGATGGCGACGGGCGAACCGATGTGGTTGCCGCCGACACCAAGTCCAACGCGTTGGCGGTCTACCGGCAATCCGACGCCGGAGATCTGACAGCCGTACAGTCTTCACCGAGCCTCTCGGAAATCGACGCTGTGGCCGCGGTACCGAAGGGCGAGACCCGCCCCGCCGAATTGCTCGTGCTCTCGTCCAAAGAAGGTGTCGTCGGGCGAACCCCGCTGGGACCGGGCGAATTGCCGTTCCCGACGCCGATCCAGGTCACGGCGGGCTACGAGCCGGTCGCGATGAATGTCGTCATGGTTGGCGATACCGCCCACGCTGCAATCATCAATGTCAAGAAGCGGGACTACCTGCTGGATCTCATTGACCTTGATACGGCCGAGTCCCGATCGATCGATCTGGGCTCACTCAGCAGAAAACCCGATCACCTGCAATCGGTGGATGTCGATCAGGACGGACACGAGGACATCATCATCCTCACGCCCGAGCGACCGATGATGCTGCTGCTTGCGGACGCGAGTGAGGACGACGGGTTCAAACTGCTGGAGAAGAAGGACATGGCCCAGTACGGGCTGGTCGATTCCGCGAGCGCCGACAACATCGCCACGCTGGATGTCAACGGCGACGGCACCGACGAGCTGTTGATCGCCGATGGCAACTTTGTCCGAGCAGTGAGATTCGTTCAGGACGGCGAAGCCGGAGGCTGGCGTGTCATCAGGCAGTTCAATGCGGACGATCCAGACAGCAACCTCGTCGCCGTCACACCGCTGGGGCAACGGCTCGTCGCCGCCGACAAGGCCGGAGACCGACTGCTGGTATTCGAACCCGATGACGAAGGTGAGCGGTGGCAACAATCCGAGACTCTTCGCATTCGCGGATTCACACCCGGACCACTGGCGACTGGACGCTTCAACGGCGACGTTCCAGGCATCCTGACTGTCGGCGAGGACGGCTTTGCCGTCATCCCGCTTGGCGGGCAGCGGCGGACACTGCAAGAAGTCGGCACGTGGAAGAGTTCTCTGGACGGACACATCCCGCACGAACTTGCGATCGGTGACATCAACGCCGACGGTTACGGTGAC
Organism: Phycisphaerales bacterium; assembly: GCA_030748155.1. Taxonomy (GTDB): domain Bacteria; phylum Planctomycetota; class Phycisphaerae; order Phycisphaerales; family SM1A02; genus UBA12567. The sequence goes on along the minus strand of JASMMN010000117.1, from coordinate 10,856 downwards.
ATGGTTGCCCTTGACGCTGGCGAACAGATGATGGAGCTCTTTACCTTTGATGATGCAGGCGAAATGCTGCACGCCACCGGGTTCCAGATCTATGAGTCACAACTGTTCCACGGCGGCGAAGGACGAGAGTATCAACCCCGCCAAATCGCCATCGCAGATGTCAGCGGCGACGGCAAGCACGACATTGTGATGCTTGTTCACGATCGGATTGTGGTGTACGTCGAGTAGGACTCAGGTGTCGACGCGGTATCCGACCCCGTGCGGACCGGTGTACTGACACCGTGGTCTGATCAGCCGATTGTCTTCGAGGCGTTCCATCGCATGGGCCGCCCAGCCCGCGTTGCGGCTCATGGCAAAGATGGGTGTGAAGAGGTCGATCGCGAGCCCCATCGAGTAGTAGGTTGTCGCCGAGTAGAAGTCGACGTTGGGGTGGATGCCCCTGTCCCCAACCTGGGACTCCATGATCTCCTCGACCTTCCGGCTCATCTTGAAAAGTTCGAGATTGCCGGTCTCCGTGGCGATCGATTCGGCGAAGGTCTTCAGATACGTCGCCCGCGGATCGATTGCCTTGTAGACGCGGTGCCCGAAGCCGGGCACCTTCTCCTTGCGAGAGAGACGCCCCAGTACGAAATCCTCGATGGCATCGAGCCCATCGATCTCCTGAAGCATTCGCATGACCCGTTCGTTGGCGCCGCCGTGCAGTGGACCGCGAAGCGTGCCGATGGCCGCCGTGATGGCGGAGTACATGTCGCTCTCGGTCCCGATGGCGACCATCGTGGCAAAGGTGGAGGCGTTGATGCCGTGATCGGCATGCAGAATGAGGCATACATCGAGCGCCTTGGCAGTTGCGGTGCCCGGGGCCTCATCATTGAGCATTCGCAGAAAACTTTCGGCCATCGTGTCGTCAACGCTGGGCCGCACGATGTCGAGTCCACGACGAAGTCGATCAAAATTGGCAATGATGGCGGGCGTCGCCGCGAGGATGCGAATGGCCTTGGATTCCTCGGCCTCGCGTGATTGAACATCGCAATCCGCGTCGTATGCAGCGAGCATGGCCACCATCGTCTGGAGTACGTGCATCGGCGGGGCGTCATGCGGCAGGCCACACAAAGCATCCCACATTCCGTCTGGCAGGTCGTACCGGGATCGGATCCGACTGGTGAACGCAGCGAGTTCATCGGCGTCCGGAAGACGGTCATTCCAGAGCAGGAAGGTCGTCTCCTCGAAGGTCGACTCACGCGCAAGGCTGTCTATATCGATGCCCACGTACTCAAGTACACCCTTCTGCCCATCGATGAACGACTTGGTGGATTCACCAATGATCGTATGATCGAGCCCCTTGTCCATCGTCATCGTGGCGGTTGCATCGGCCATCTGGCGTACTCCGTTCATCGCTGATGTCCCCCCCCACCCTGCCGCAGCACGCGCCACGCAGGGCCGCAGATTGTACAGCACAGCCGTCGATGAAGAGGGATCGCGGTCTCGATTCTCACGCTCAGTACACTGGGTCGATGTTCATCCTTCTCGGCACCGATCTGCCCCGTGACCGCCGCCCAGTGGTGACCGAGACGCTCATCGTGCTGATGATGCTGTCCTATCTCGCCGTATTGGTTGTCGGGGCCCTGGATCGCCAAGCAGCCGAACAACTCATTGATGGGCTGGCGCTCTCCGCCCGCGACTTTCACTGGTGGCAGGTCATTACCTACCAGTTCACCCACGACAACCCACTCATGGGCGGCACAGAGCATCCGCTCTGGAGGTTGCTGCACCTCGGCTTCAACATAATGGGTCTCTGGGTCTTCGGCAGTGCCATTGAGAGTCGAATGGGACGCGTCGGATTCGCGATCTTCGTGCTAATGGGCGGCATTGTGGCGGGACTGGCGCACATTGCCACCTCACAGAACCCCGTCATCGGCGCCAGCGGCGCGGTCTGCGCCTTGGTCGGCGGATTCCTCGTACTCTTCCCGCGGTGCCGCATCCGCGTGCTGGTCATCTTCTTTCTCATTACGTTTTGGATGGCACCGGCCCTACTCATCATCTCCATCTGGGTCGCGCTCGATCTGATCGGCTGGGTCGGGCTTGGCGACTCCGGAACGGCCTATGCCGCGCACATCGGCGGCTATCTGTGGGGACTCGGCACGATGCTGGCCCTCCTGCCCACCCCTGTGTTCAAACGGGATGGAACCGATGCGGTGGCGCTGCTGAAACATCGCCATCGTCGGCAGGTGCTCTCGCAGGTGACGGCCGGACCGCGGCCGGCCAAGGCTCCACATGAGGCCACCGTCGAACCTGCGGCCGCCTTCGTCTCTGCAGTTCGTGGTCGTATCGCGCAGGGCAACCTCGACAGCGCCGCCTCTCTGTGGTGCCGATTGGTCGCCGAGCATGAGACGGCAGTGCTTCCTGAGAAGGATCAACTGACGCTCGCCAATCATCTTCAAGCCACAGGCAAACGATTTGAATCCGCCGACGCGTATCGCCGCTATCTGGAGCGGTACAGCAAGTCGCCCAGCGCAAGCGAGGTGCGGCTGCTGCTGGGGCTGCTGCTTGTGCGATTCCTCGGCCAGAGTACCGAGGCCATACCACTTCTTGAACAGGCCAAACGCGATGCCACCACCGATCAACGGAGATCACTGGCCGAATCTCTGCTGGCCGAGGCCACCGCATGAGTTCGGAACGCTGGAACGACCCGGGCGCAGGGCCGACTCGGATCAAGATCTGCGGCCTGCAGACGAGCGAAGACATCGAGGCCGCGGCACAGGCCGGTGCCGACGCGATCGGTCTCGTGCTCGCCGAAGGATCACCGCGGAAGGTGAGCGAGAAATCACTCTCGAGCCTGGCCGATGCCGCGAATGATCGCGTCGCCGTCGTCAGCCTGATGGTCGATCCCAGCGAGCAGCAGATCCGACAACGCGTGACGGACTGGATTCAACTGCACGGGTCCGAAGACGCATCGCTGGTGCAGATCGCGGCGGAGACCGGCCCGGTGATTCGCGCGATCCCCTTTGATGATGTCGCCGCCATCGAACGGTGGGACACCGACCCGAACGTTGCAAGGTTGCTCATCGACAGCCACCGCGGCGGCAGCGGCGTCGTTTTTGATCACAACGCATTCGCCAAAGTCGCTTCCACGATCACCACGCCTTGGATTCTTGCCGGTGGCCTCACGCCGGAGGCGGTCGCGGCGGCCATCGAGTGCTTGCGTCCTTGGGGTGTGGATGTCAGCAGCGGCGTTGAATCCGTGCGGGGCATCAAGGATCCCAAGCGGATTGCCGCATTCTGCCAAGCGGTCCACGCCACGAACTCATGATGCCTGCGAGGCCTTCTCCTTGAGCACCAGACGCGTTCCGTCGATGCGAAGATCCTTGTCGATCGCCTTGGTCATGTCCCACAAGGCCAGTGCCGCCACATTCACGGCGGTGAGGGCCTCCATCTCGACCCCGGTTCGCGCCGTCACGACCGTCGCCGCCACGATTCGGATGGCGTCGGAGGCGGACCGTTCAAATGACACTTCCACATGCTCCAAGGGAAGTGTGTGGCACAGCGGAATGATCGCGTCCACCCGCTTCGCTGCCTGAACACCGGCAATCCTTGCAACAGCGATCGCCTCTCCCTTTGGCAGATCACCCGCCATGATGCGATCAAGTGTCCCCGAAGCGGCATGAAAGAAGGTCTCTGCTACCGCGCGGCGTCTGACGACCGGTTTGCCGGACACGTCGACCATGGCCGCGCGGCCCTGCTCGTCCACATGGGTCAATCTCTCAGCCATGGCACGCTCCTTGTCTCAACTCACCGGCAACCAGTGTCCCATCCACAAAGGTGGCTTGCACAGTAGCGGCGTGAATATCTTCGAATGGATCGTTCGACCACACGACGAAATCCGCTGGCAGGCCAGCCCGGAGGCCGGCATCGAAGCCGCAGGCCTCAGCCGCATTCACGGTCGCGGCGAGCATGGCCTCGTGCGGAGAAAGACGTTGTTCGGGGAAGAAGGGGATCCCCCGGGCATCTTCGCCGGTGATCGCCGCCCGAAGCGTGGCCATCGGATCGACCGGCACGATGGGCCAGTCGGTGCCGAAGCACAACCGGCCCCCCGCCTCACACATCTCACGCATGGGCAACAGCCATCCCGCTCGATCGCCAAGCCTCGCGTGGGCCATTGCAGCATCGGTTGCCCGGTGCGTCGGCTGAACACTCAGGCGAACGCCTTCGAGCGAGGGCAAACCTTCCGGCGCAATCACCTCGGCGTGTTCGATGGTCGGTCGCAACGCGTCAGGCACATCGCTGATCACTTGAAGTGCCCGAGACACTGCGGCGTCCCCGATGGCATGAATGACCGGTGCGAGTCCGGCAGCAACCACTTCGCGGCACCATCGCTCGTCCTGATCATCGATCGCCACCTCCAACCACAATCCGCTGGTCTCAGGGGCATCGCTGTAGGGTGATGTCAACTTGGCCGTCCGCGAACCGAGTGTGCCGTCAAAGAAAGCCTTGCACCCGGTCAATGCAAAGCGATCCGTATTCGGCAATTCGCGATGCCAACCCGTATCGAGCGGCGAGGAGCGATCAAGCTGCACGAGCGAGAGCCGGATCGGCAAGGTGTCGGCACGTGGAACGAAATGTGACTCGATGTCACCACGATATTCCATCGATCGAGTGGTGGTAATGCCGCAGGCTGCCATGACCGCCGCCGCTTGCTCAATGGCTTCTCCGCGAACCTGTTCCGGGAGCGATGGAATCAACGGATTGACCAGTTCCCACGCAGCCGCCTCGATCAGCAAACCGCTGGGTGTACCGTCATGCATTCGTCCGAGCCGCCCACCAGCGGGCAGCGGACCATCAAGATCCAGTCGCCGCAGCACCGCATCGTTGACCAGAACGCAGTGCCAGTCGCATCGCCAGCACACGACCGGTCGAGATCCTGCCGCCCGAAGCCACTCTCTGTCAGGAAGGCCGTCCCGCTCCCAGAGCGTCTCGTTCCACCCGGTTGCAATCAGCCACCGCTCCGGAGGAAGCGCCGCATCCGCCGCCTCGATGGCCGCTTCAAAGGCTTTGCGACCGTCAACCTGCGACAGATCGAGATGCATCGACGATTCACCGGCGAGCAGGAGATGCACGTGCGAATCGACCAGTCCGGGAGTCACGACTGCGCCGCCGAGATCGAGTGTTTCACTCGCAGCGATCACAGTGGCTGGATCCGCCAACTCAAGCACTCGTCCGGCATCCACCAACAAATCCAGACGGCAAGGCGTGATCGATTCACCATTCCAGATTCGGCAATTCGTGACACGCAGATCGATCTTCGGATCCAACGAATCGTCAAAGACAGCAGGTCCACTCATGGCGAGCATGCTATCGTGAGGAGATGTTCGACTTACGGCTTCCGCTGATGATGCTGGTGTTACTGCCTGTCGCGTGCGATGACGCCGCGACGCCGCCTCCGCCTCCTGGAGCATCAACACCATCGCACACGACGGTGGGCGATACCAGACGCCGCGGTCTCGCCGGGGTGGACGCTACAACCTCAGGGAAGGACGAGGCGTTCACACCCGAGGGGCTTCCTCCGGACCCTCGTAGCGCCGTCTTCGTCAGCCTTCGAGCACCGACCGATCCGACCTGGCGATGGGAACCGCCCCGCAACGACATGCGGAAGATCAACTGGGTCATCCCCGCCGCCGAGGGCGGTGAACCGGCCGAACTGGTTGTAACGCATTTCCCCGAGGCGAGCGGCAATACCAAACAGAACAACATCGAGCGGTGGGCCAGCCAATTCCACGGCGATGATCTGCCCCCCCAACCCGAGGTCACGACGATGGTGGTCTCGGGCATGCCGGTCACGCTGGTCGAACTCCGGGGGCAGTACCGCGGCATGGGCGGCGGCTGGCACAAGGACGACTACACGATGCTCGTAGCCATGATCGAATCTCAGCACGGATCGGTCTTCATCAAGTTGCTCGGCCCGACCGACACCGTCTCCATCACCCGCGGCGCATTCATGGACATGATCAACGGACTCGAGCCGACCGGGTAGGGCTGCAAGAGGGTCAGCTAACTCTGCACTGCGGCTGAAGCAGGAATGCCTCGACCAGTGCAGACCCCTCTGGGCTCATGAAACTCTCGGGGTGGAACTGCACACCGGTCAAGGAAGCACTTGCCCCGTACGGCCAGCCTCCTTTCCAGCGGATCGCCATCACATCGCCCCGGTCAGTCTGCGCCGACACCTCGAAGTCATCGGTCACCGAATCGGGGGTCACGATCAGGGAGTGGTACCGCATGGCAGTGAGCGGGCTCTTCTGCCCTTCGAAGATCCCACGCCCGTCGTGTTTGATGAGAGAGGTCTTGCCGTGCATGGGAAGTGGGTGTCGCCGCACGTCCATGCCGCGCACCGCGGCAATGACCTGATGGCCGAGACACACACCAAGAACCGGAATCTTTCCCGTTACGGCTCGCACCACATCCGAACACACCCCCGCCTCCCGAGGCGTACACGGACCGGGCGAGAGCACAATGTGGCTCGGGCTCATGTCGAGCACCTCGTCAGCGGTGATCTCGTCGTTGCGAAAGACGCGAATATCCAGAGATGGATCGATCACCCCGATGCAGTGCACGAGGTTCCACGTAAAGGAATCATAATTGTCGATGATCAGCAGCACACCGGAAGAGTAACGAGCGTTGCCTCGCCGTGTTTCAGGCAGCGCAACAGGTTCCAGCAATGCCATCCTGTGTGACGACGAAGAGATCCTTCGTGATCGGATACGGCAGCCGCTGGAAATCACGCTCGACCCTGCTCTGGACTCGCTTGAGAAAACCGTCCGGCCCCTGCGATACGGCGAGAAAGATGTCGCGAGCGGGCGCGGCGACATAGAAATCGCCTCGCAGTTTCGGCGCCAACCGCCCATGCAGCGAATCCATGAGCAAACGCGCCGCGTCATAACCGTCTTGAACCGAAAGAATCGCCACACGACCGCCCTCTTCGGATTCGATCAACCGAACCTCGACCGACGGCGTGTACTGAGACAGGTTCGCACGGGCGAGCATTTCGACTTCATCGATGTCCAGCCCCCAACGAATGACCTGCTCAAGCGTGATGCTCACGGTCATGCGGGGCAGATCGATGACGTAGACGATAGCGGTGTCGTTGACCCAAGGCGTATGCGCGACCTGTTCTCGATCGAGATGCTCGAAGAGCGTATTCGGCTGAATGCGTGGCATGATTCGCGAACGGGCAAGCGAGAGTGGAAGCGGTGCCGCGGCAACCGCATCTCCTTCGGTGATGCGCACCAGAAACTCGTTGACGATCTCGAATCCGTTGTCGGGGTCGCAGTTCACCATCCGAAACAGGTTGCCTAGCGCCAGATGACGACCGTCGATCACCAGATCCATGGCACCCGCCAACTCGACGTGATGCCCCGGAAACCGACTGGTGAGCAACTGCACCACCACCTCGGAGAATGCTTCCGGTTCACGCGGCATCTTCGACATCGTTCAACAGCCTCCTTGTGACGCGGTCCGAAGGACAGGCGCCTCAACCGGTGACATCGGTCCACCAATGACCAATCTTGACCCCATTCCCCGGCACCGCCAAACTGCAATTACCCTGTCCGGAACAAACCGCCTGCAACAATGCGCCCGGGGCGTGTTTCCCGGACGTGGCCGGGCGGATATCCTGTATCCATGAATGCGCCATGCCATGTCGGCCCCATCGTGATCGGTCCCGGACATGATCTTGTCATCATCGCCGGTCCCTGTGTGCTGGAGGACGACGCGGTTCAAGCCGCCGTTGCCGAGCGTATTGGAAGCGTCTGTAGAGAACTCAAGCTGCCTTGGATCTTCAAGGGCAGTTTCGACAAGGCCAATCGCACCAGTCTGGACTCGCCTCGCGGGCCGGGTCTGGATCAGGGCCTCCGAGCCCTCGCCACCATCAGAGATCTATTCAATGTTCCGGTGACCACCGATGTCCATGAACCGGAGCAGGCTGCCGCCGTAGCCGAGGTGGCCGACCTGCTGCAGGTTCCCGCATTCTTGTGCAGACAAACGAATCTGCTCGCCGCTTGCGGGCGGACCGGCAAACCGATCAACATCAAGAAGGGCCAGTTTCTCTCTCCCGCCGACATGACCCACGCGGCAGAAAAAGCCCTCGATGCTGGTGCAGGTGGCATCATGCTGACCGAACGAGGCACCTTCTTCGGATACCACCGGCTCGTAAACGACTTCGTCGGACTTGGTGACATGGCCGAACTCGGATGGCCCGTCTGTTTCGATGTCACGCACTCCACGCAGCTCCCGGGAGCCGGCGACGCCACCGCGGGACATCCCGTGCAGACCGCCGGACGTCCCGAGCGAGCTGGCCTGCTCGCCCGCGCTGCCACCGCGGCGGGCGTTGATGCGATCTTCATCGAGACACACCCGACTCCTCCCGCCGCCCGATCCGATGCCACCACCGTGCAGTCACTCGATGCGGCCGAACAGATCATCCGAGAGGCCCATGCCATTCGCTGCGGCCTGCGAAATGTGGAAGTTGGCACATCGTGAAATGCGACCGCTGCAACAAGCCCGCCATCGTGCATCAGGTCATCATCAAGAACGGCGAGCACCGTGAAATTCACCTCTGCTCAACCCACGCGGCCGAAGCGGGCGTTCCCAATCCCGGCCAGCAGCCGATCAACAAACTCATGACCACAATCGGCCAGCCGTCAACTCGGTCGGCCATGCCAACCTGTCCCGGATGCGGCACCACCCTGACGCAGGTCCGCAAGGATGCGCTCTTTGGATGCCCGGAGTGCTACGACACCTTCGGCAGGGGAACCGCCATCATGGTTGAACGCTCCCAGAGCGGCGCAGCCCATCACGTTGGCCGCGGACCGGGTGGCAGCGAGCAGGAGGCAGCCAGACGCTTTGAGTCACGGCGCCTCGTGGAGGAACTTGATCAGGCTGTCCGCGCCGAGCAGTACGAGCGGGCTGCGGAGATCAAAGCCAAACTCGCTGAACTGGCAGAGCCGCCTTCCTCGGGTGAGGATGGCCTGTGACGATGCCAGAATTCGCCCATGATGAAGACGTCGTGCTCAGCAGCCGGGCCCGGATCGCCCGCAACATCGCCGGCATGCCATTCGTACACGTTGCCAGTGAAGATCAACGCCGCGAAGTCATCGCCCGCCTGCTGCCACCACTGACCGGAACCACATCCGCCGAGCCGACAATCTGGACGGATCTGGAAACTGCCCCGAAACAACGGCGGCGGATGCTGTTTGAGCAGCACCTCATCAGCCGACAACTCGCCGATGCAAAGGGTCCCCGCGGTGTCGCTGTTGCGGAAGACGAGGCGATGAGCGTGATGATCAATGAAGAAGACCATGTCCGGATGCACGCCATCGCCCCCGGGCTGCAACCCGGCTTGTGCTTTGAACGGATTCGAGACTTTGATGTGGCGATCGAACCCCTCGTCGGATGGGCCTTCCATGAACGCTGGGGATACCAGTCGGCATGTCCTACCAACACCGGAACCGGCATTCGTTTTTCCGCCATGCTCCACCTGCCCGCCCTGCGGATGACCCGAGAACTCGAGAAGGTCAGGCAGGCCGCCAAGGACCTGCATCTCGCCGTCCGGGGCTACTACGGCGAGGGTTCCGAATCCTCCGGCAACTTCTATCAGGTCAGCAACCAGATAACGCTCGGATGCTCGGAAGAGGAACTGCTCGATCGCTTCGTGAACACCATCGTGCCTGGCATCATCAACTATGAACGATCCGCTCGGCAGATGCTGCTCAGACGAGATCGCATCGCCATCGAGGATCGAATCGGACGGGATCTGGCCGTCCTCCGCGCCGCTCGGCTGCTCAAGGTCGACGAGGCCATGCGGCGGCTCAGCAGTGTCAGACTTGGCTGCTGTCTGGACATCGTCAAGGTGATTCCACTTCAGCAGATCAACAACCTGTTTCATGAGATTCAAACCGGTCATCTACAGACCGCCGCCGACTCGCACCTCTCGCCCATCCAGTCGCAGGAAGCCAGAGCCGTACTGGTCCGCCGCCGCCTGGGCGAGGGATGAGTTCTCCGCAGCAATGCCGCACATGACCGCCTTCCGATCACGACTGGCCCCGTCCCCGACCGGCGCCCTGCATCTGGGCAACGCCCGCACATTCGCAATCAACTGGGCTCTGGCGCGGCAGCAGAACTGGTCGCTGGTGCTGCGAATCGAGGATCTGGACCATCCTCGCGTCAAACCCGAAACGATCGATCAATCGCGGCGCGACCTGGCATGGCTCGGCCTGAACTGGGACGAGGAGATGCCGATTCAATCCAGCGACACCGCGGCCTGCCGCGAAACACTCCGCAGACTTGGCCAGCAGGGGTTGATCTTCCCATGCAATCGAACACGCAAGGAAGTTGCCGCCGCACAATCAGCGCCGCACGGTACACGAGGCGACATCCGCTACGAGCCGTCGCTGCGTCCACCGGACGCAGGGCGGACATGGATGGATCCAGATCCTGCGTTGACGTGGCGATTCCTCGTCGATGGCACCGAGTGCCTCGTCCAGGATGAACTGATGGGCGAGCACCGCTTCGATCTGGCCGCCACCGTGGGTGACTTCCCGGTGTGGACGGCGAAGGGCCCCGCCTACCAACTGGCCGTTGCCGTCGATGATGCTCGGCAGGGCATCACTGATGTCGTGCGTGGCAATGATCTGCTGCCCAGCGGCGCGCGGCAACAAGTCATCTACGCAGCCATCGATTCAACGCCACCCCGATGGTGGCATGTGCCGCTCATCCGCGGCGAAGACGGCCTTCGGCTCGCCAAGAGGCACGGCGATACCCGCGTGTCGTCCTTTGCGGAAGCGGGCGTACCATCGGATCGGATCATGGGG
>JASMMN010000116.1 GCA_030748155.1 Phycisphaerales bacterium | reverse complement strand
ACGTCGCCACACCCGTCTTCGCCTCGGCACCGTGCAGGCCGTCGTGATTGATGACCATGCTTCCACCGATCCACAACTGTGATCCATCATCGCTGCTCAATCGGAAGGCGTACTCGCCGGGCATCTCGATCAGGAACGAGCCATCTATGAGGGCCAGAAAATCGTCGGTAAAGGGCAAGAAGTCGCCGCGACTCCCTTCGAGATCGATGGTATCGATTCGCATCCAGGCGTTGGGAGCCTGCCCGGGCACAAGCGGCGCCAGGGCCGACAACCCAGACTCCACCTGCCACACCCGCATCACGGCCCCAGCCCCCGGAAGTGGATCGGCAAGCAGGCCACCAAGAAGAAGAACCAGTCCGCTCATCATCGTGTCTGCTCCGAGTTGGTTCCGCCAGCGAATCGCGCCGGGGCAGCGCGGATCACTCGGCTGAGATGTTCGTACAGATTTCGGGCGGTCGCAACGTCCATGTCGACACGGGCGAGTTCATCGCCCCCCGCATCGCGCAGGCTCATCGTGCACACCGCATCATCCTCGCTCGTCATCAGTCCGTCCCACCGCCACTGTCCACCATCGACAACGCGACGGCCAGATACCACAGGTCCCGGTATTGAATCAGCGAGCGTCAGGTTCAGGCGGTGGGATTGTCCCGGCGGTGCTGTCCGAAGCGTCTGGTCCATTGCTTCACTCAAGCGAAGCCCCGCATCGGCACTGACACGGGCGCAGACAAGCCACGTTGCCCGATCCGGCGATTCAAGGGCGATCAGCGTGCGAGGATCAACGGTCGTGCGGCCACTGCCACCACGATCGTACACGGGACGGGACACGACCCACATCAATTCGCCTTGCACATCGGCAGGCCAAGCGATCGCGGCATCCGGGCCAACGGCCAAGCGAATGCCATCGTGCGATCCGCCGCACCCGGCAAGCAAGACACAGAAACACCAAAGGAATCTGCTCACTTGTCTTCCTCGGCACCGTCGACATGAGCCTGCACGATCGCCGCCTGCGCAGGATCCAACAGCAGTTCGATCTGCACCAGTGTTCGCTGCTCCAATTGGTCCTGCTGATACCGCAGCCGCTGCAGAGCCAACTGGGACTCCATGCTCTCCCGAGTCGGGGGAAATACTTGGGTTGCCCCCTTTCGCTGCTTGGCTTCGACCATGCCTCGCGCATGACTCGACCACTCCTGTCGGTATTGGTCGGCCCGGGACTCGATCTTCTGCCGCTGCTCCGGAGTCAAGTTGGTCGCGAGAAGTTCCGCAACGACCGAATCAACCGTTCGATCCTTCCCGAAGATCTCTGGATAGGCCGCTCGCTCATAGGCGGCGCGAAGCATGCCGCTCGTTTCTTCCGGAACGGCTGCGAAGATCTCCTCGGCCATCGATCGGTTGAGTTGGGCCAACTCTTCGGCCGCTTCGCTGATGTCCGCCCGCCGCTTCGTCCACCGCTTCCGCAAGGCCTGCCGAACCTCGGGGTCATACTCCTCATGCTCATCACTCCACATCCGCTCCTCCAGGGTCCGGACGGCCTCCATACGCTTCGCAAGTTCATCAACCGGCGCGACCACCGCCTCGTCGTAGGCAATGAGCGTATCAAGCACGATCGTCCGTTCCGATGGATCGATATGTGTTGGATCGGTTGCCAGAATCATCGCGGCCAGATCAATGGACGCCTCGACCTGCTGACGCATCAGCCAGTCATCCTGACTCATGCGATGCCGTCGACGCGATC
>JASMMN010000115.1 GCA_030748155.1 Phycisphaerales bacterium | reverse complement strand
GCGTCAGATTCTCCATGCCGGTCTCGCCCCAGTGCTTGAGGCTGAAGTCGCCGTCATCTGTTTTGCTCGTGACGAGGGCTGCGCCGAGTTCATTGACATCGGCGCAGATGAGCCCAGCGCCGATATGACATCCAACGCGGCCCGGGGCGATGGTCGGTTCACCCTCACCCGCTCCGGCGGTAGTCAGCCCCGCATCCTGCACCGCCATGAGGGCTGCGCCCATCGCCAATTCGATGTCACGGCACATGACCTTTGTGGCTTTGCGGTAGTGCTTGGGGACCAACTTGCGGATTGAAAAGCCGTCGGCGGGCAGTTCGCCGGCGAAAGGGCACTCCCACGCGGCACCGTCAAAGGCTTCCAAGGGTCTGATCCCGGTTTCCCCGGCCTCCATCGCCGCCCACAGCGGCTCGATCCCGAGCCCAAGGGCCGTGACCGGCCCGATTCCTGTGATGGCGACACCGCGATTCATGGCGGGAAGTTTACAAGGAGGGGGTCTGGTACCGGTATCTGTCCTCGTACCCTTTCCAGATGCAGATTGATCCAGTCGAGGCCATGCTTGTGATTGCAGCACCTGCTGTAGCGATGGTGGTGGGGGCTGCTGCTGGACTGTGGAAGCAGCCCGGGTCACAACTGCGATCGGGCTTCCAGCACTTGGCCGCCGGGACCATCTTTGCGGCGGTGGCGGTCGAACTGGTGCCGCCGCTGCTCGCTGGCTTGAGTTGGATTGCCATGGTGATCGGATTTGCCCTTGGCGTGGTGGTGATGCTTGGTATCCGCACGGTTGCAGGTGAAAGAGACAGCGAAGTCGGGACTGCCGGTTCCAGAAACCCCGCGGGCATGGTGACTGTGCTAGGCGTGGACCTCTTTGTGGATGGTTTGCTTGTTGCCTTGGCACTCGGGGCAGGTGATCAGGGGGGGGTTGTACTCGCCGTGGGAATCAGTTTCGAAACACTCTTCCTCGGCCTGGCGATTGCGTGCACTCTCGCTGCTCGTCGTGGTCTACTGATCGGTACGGCCATCGCGACATCGCTTCTACTGATTGCTGGCGGCATCCTCGGTATCACGCTGCTCGACAGTCTCTCTGATTCGTGGAGACTGGGCATGCTTGCCTTTGGCACCGCGGCGTTGCTCTATCTCGTCACCGAAGAACTCCTCGTCGAAGCCCACGAGGGCAACAACGACACCAACATCGCCACAACGCTCTTTTTCGTCGGCTTTGGACTCACACTTGCAATTGCCGCTGTGAGCGGTTGAGCAAGGAGTTAGTCGTTGGCGCCAGACTCCTGTGGCGCCAGCCGTCGCGCGATGAGCATCGCCATTTCCAGCGACTGCTCGTAGTTGAGTCGTGGATCGACCAGCGATCGGTAGCCGTCCTTCAGGTCGTCATCGGTCAATCCGCGGGCGCCGCCGGTGCACTCGGTCACGTTTTCGCCGGTGAGTTCGAAATGCACGCCACCGAGGTGGGAGCCACAACTGTCGTGGATGTCGATGGACCGTTCGACCTCGGAGAGGATGTCCTCGAAACTGCGAGTCTTGATGCCTGTCCCGGTCTTGCGAGTATTGCCGTGCATGGGGTCGCAGACGAAGAGCACCCGCTTGCCGGTAGCGCCGACGGCGTCGATCAGGGCCGGGAGGTAGTCGGCGACTTTCTCGGCGCCATACCGGTGGATGAGTGTCAACCGACCGGGTTCGTCATCGGGATGCAGGGCATCCATCAATCCACCGAGAAAGTCGTTCATGTCGGTGGGAGCGAGCGCCGGGCCGATCTTGACGCCGATGGGGTTTCGTATGCCGCGGAAGAACTCGACGTGTGCTTCATCGAGCGCGGCGGTGCGCATGCCGATCCACGGGAAGTGGGTCGAGAGGTTCCACGCTCCATCGCGGCGGGGGACGGTGCGTGTGAGCGCCGCCTCGTACGGAAGCAGCAGGGCCTCGTGGCTTGAGTAGAAGTCAACGCGGGAGATGTCGGCGATTGAAATGCCACTGAGCGTTTCCATGAACCGCAACGATTCGCCGATTGAAGTGACGATGTCGTGAAACTCGGAGGATTTCGGAGAGTGCTCCATGAAATCGAGTTGCCAGTATTCGGGGTGGTGCAGATCGGCGAAGCCACCGTCGATCAGACTGCGGATGAAATTGAGCGTGAGCGCCGATCGCTCGTATCCGCGGAGCAGCCGCCACGGGTCCGGCGTGCGGGCCTTGGCATCGAACCGCGGGCGGTTGACAATGTCGCCGTAATAACTGGTGCAGGTCTCATCACCACGTGTTTCGGTCGGCTCGCTGCGAGGCTTGGCGTACTGCCCGGCGAAACGGCCGACGCGGATGACCCGTTTGCGGGTGCCGTGGACGAGCACAAGCGACATCTGCAAGAGGATCTTGAGTTTGTTGATGATCACGTCCGACGTGCATTCATCGAAGGACTCGGCGCAGTCGCCACCCTGCAGCAGGAACCGTCGTCCTTCGGCGGCCTCGGCGAGTTGGTGTTTGAGCGACTCGATCTCCCAACTGGTGACCAGCGGTGGAAAGGCGGCAAGTTCACCGGCTGCCTCCGCCAACGCCGCAGCATCCGGGTATTTCGGCTGGTGGCGGGCGGTTTTGGTCCGCCAAGAGTCGATTGTCCAATCGGTCATCGCAAGGATCCGGGAAAGAGGGACACGGGGTGGGTAGGATGCGGGTGAGAGGACTCGAACCTCCACGGGTTGCCCCACTGGTACCTAAAACCAGCGCGTCTGCCAATTCCGCCACACCCGCTTGTGGCTTGAGAGGATATATGAAGGGCACGTCGCCCATGCGACCCCCCTGAGGAATCACCCATGTCATGCACCGCATTTGCCGGAACCCGCTTCATGCCGTTGTTATCCCGCGTCGTACTCGGCGTGGCCTTCTTTTTCTCAGGATGGCATCTCTGCTTCCAGGAGGTGACATTTACGCCTGAGCAGATCAAGCGGCTGGAGGGGGTGACCGCGGTGGCCGTGCCCGCGGCGTTGATTCAGGAAGAGGATGAGGACCAGGGCACCAAGGCCGCTCCACCTGCTGCCGAGCCTGCTGAAACGGCCAAGAAAGCATCGGCCAAGCCAATTGCGCCAATCGGCCCGCTTACCCCAAAGGCCGAGACGCCACCTGCGGACGAGGGGCTCCTGCGTCCTGCAGCTGCGCGGCTCACACTGGGACTGCGAGACGCCGGATTCGAGGGATGGTCTGAACCTGTGGCGTGGGGAGCGGCGGTCACGCAACTGCTTGGCGGGGCTCTCATTTTCGTCGGACTGCTCACCCGGGTCTGGGCCTTCTTGATGGTGATCATGCTCGGCGCATCCTTTTGGTTCATCAGTGTGCAGTCCGCGGCCATGCTCGATCTGAATCCATTTGACTGGGCAGTGGACGGGGCGGCATTTCGGGAGATGTTCTTCACGCTGGCGATGTTCGTGTTGGCCTTTGGGGTGCTGCTGACGGGACCGGGAATGTTGGCGGTGGATATGTGGCTTTGGTCCGGCAAGGCGGCTTCGCCGCCAGTGGAGCCAGCGGAGTAGCAGAGCAGGGCAACCCTGATATTGGTGATGTACTTCGGTCTTGGCAGGGCAATGGACCTCAGCGGGGGCGTATCCTCCGCTTGGGAGGCACTGCCGACGTGAAAGCATGTACAGCTGGTCAGACATCTTCATCCCCGCCGCGGACCGGTGAGAGGGTGTCGATGAGGAGAGTTGCCCCGTGGAGTGTTTCGTTGCTGCTGCACATCGGGGTGATTGCGGTGGGTTTTCTGGTGACATGGTCGATCATTCGGCTTGATGAGCGTCTTCCATCACCGGTCGTGACGGGCGATGTTGCCGTGGTATCGCCCGTTGTGGCGCTGCATCCTGCGCCATCGGAGTCGATGACCACACCGCCTACGATTCCCTTGCCCGACCTTTCGTCTGTTGCGAGTTCAGCACCACGCATCACGGGCCCCACTCCAGCGAACTCCGCCGGTGCGGAGTCTGCGCCACCCGCATTTGCCGGTGCCTCGATGGGCGTCGCCCGTGAAGTCGTTTTCGTCATCGACGCGAGTGGCAGCATGACCGCTTGGCTTCCCTTCGTGATCGATGAAGTGGAGCGAACACTGGCCGCCATGAGCGGTGACCAATGGTTTGCTGTCGTGTGTTTCGCTGGTGAGGCCGTTCGGGTGACGCCGAAACGGGGACTGGTGAGGGCCACACCCGAGGCAGCTGCCGAGGCTGTTGCCGCGCTTCGCAATACGACCGGGCACCAACTTGGTGGTGGTTCCGATCCATCGCCGGCGATGAAGAAGGCCTTCTCGATGAGTCCTGAACTCGTATTGCTCTTGAGCGAAGGACTCGATGGCCGCGGCCGCTGGGCGGTGGATCGCGATGCCACGCTGCAGGCACTTGATGAATACAACCCCGACCGCGACATTCGTGTCGCGTGCATTCGTTTGACCACAGGCGAGAGAGCCACTCCGGCCAAACTGATGCAGGCCATCGCCGAAGCCCACGGCGACGGCACTGTCACGACCATCACCCTCGAGGAACTGGACCGATGAGTATGAGACTGTTCATAGCCGCTGTATCAATCCTTGCATCAACAGCGCCAGTTGCGGCTTCGCCCGCCGCCCGCAGTTTTGCCTCCGCGTTTTTCATCTCCCGCAACGGCGACGGCCGTATTGAGATCCTCGGAACGGCGGTGATCTGGCTTCTGTTGTGCCTGTCCGCTGTGGCTGTCGGCTTGGCGATCTCCATGGCCAGCACCAATCGCCGTCATGCCATCCTGCCCGATGGTTTCATCGAGCAGATGCAGGAAGACATCAAGGCCAGACGATTCCGCGATGCCATGACACGGGCTGATGCGAGCGAGACCTTCATCGGTCGGATCATGGGAGAGGCAATGCGGCAGGCTCCTCATGGCTGGAATGCCGTTATCCGCACGCTTGAGCAGGCCTCGGAAGAGCGAACGGTGTCGCGGCTGCGCCAAATCGAGATCCTCAACACCATCGGGCAAGTCAGTCCGATGATCGGCCTCTTTGGCACGGTCTACGGCATGATTCTGGCATTCACTGCGATCGTGGCCTCCGGGGGCGCGGCCGATCCGGTGATGCTTGCCGGCGGTATCGGCACAGCGCTGACGACGACGTTCTGGGGACTTGTCGTCGCGATTCCTTCGCTTGCGGCTTGCGCGATGCTTCGCAGCCGCATCGATGCAGTGACTGCTGAAGCCACGCTCGCCGCCGAGGAACTGTTGAGCGGCTTTCGCCCGAAAAGCCGGAACGGCGGCGGATCGACCGCGTGAGAAGCCGCCGACCAGCCTTGCCGGTACGGGCCAACATGACTTCGCTCATCGATGTCGTGTTCCTCTTGATTGTGTTCTTCGTGTTGGTATCGCGAATCGTGGACGAGGATCGGCCGCGGTTGGACCTGCCCTCGCCAAGACCACCTGCCACGGCTGTTGCAGCGCCTGGCCCCCGTGCCGTCATCAGCGTCGTGCAGAGTGAGGCGAACACGGCCCGGTATCACCTCGCTGGCTTGTACTACCCGGCCGACAAAACGGGCCGCGCAGCAATTGGCCACGTGCTGACGGACATGCTTGCCCACAACGCTCGAACGGCCATTCAGATTCGCGCCGGGCGTGACACCCTGTGGAACGTCGTGGCACCACTCCTTGATGAGGCCAGAGAGGCGGGCACTCGCGCGGTCCTGCAGCATCCGGTTCGTGTCCAGCTTGCGGCCATTCGGGAGCGGGGAGTATGAGACCACATGCCAGTGTCAACAGGCGCCGCGGAAGCGGCGTGGAACTGCAGATCGCCCCCATGATCGATGTGGTCTTTCTGCTGCTCATGTACTTCATGATTGCGACCGACTTCAGCCCGGCTGAGGAAGTGTTCAGGCTGGATCTTCCCGAACAGCGGGTCGGCCAGGCCGATCCGCTGCAACTGCTGGATGAGCCCTTGCGTGTGCGGGTGGTTGCTGCGGGTGCCGATGGTCAACAGGCTCGGGTTACGGTCGAAGGACCGTGGGATGTGGCTGGATCTGCAGATGGACTCCGAGTGTTCCTCAGCCAGTCGCTCATTCCACAAGGCAGCCTGTTCATGCCCGATCATCCGATCGTCATCGTGCCCTCGCCACGGGTTGGTTGGGGGCATGTGGTCGCCATCTTCAACGCTGCGGTGGCAGCTGGATGCACGAACGTCACGCTGGAGACACCGTCGTGATTGTCACGGCCGTCCTGACGATCGGCCTGTGCGCAAGTGATGCAGGCGATCTTCGAGCAACCTTCGAGGAGGCGCGTACCACTGCCGAGACCATCGATGCGGGACTCACCTTGCTGGATGACCTGCTGGTGCGGCAGTGGTCTGAGGACTTGACGCTCGAACTGGCGATGATCGGTCTGCCGGACGCTGATCGTGACGAGCAGGCCCGCACGCTCATCGATGAAGCTCTGGTCATCACCGATGCGGTTGACGAAGCGATTCTTGCAGCGGCCGCCGACGGCATTCGAGTCAGAGCCGATTCGGTGAGGTGGAGGCGAGCGCGTGGTCTGGCATGCGCTGCTGCTGCCGTGCTGGAGTATGAGCAGATCGAGTGGTGGCGTGAGGCCATGACGCATCTCCGTCAGGCTGCTGCGGCTCGTGGCGACACCTCGGGCCGATTGCGACGAATGTTGGCGCAGGTACATCTGTCTCGAGGCGAGTTCAAGCAGGCCACCACGA
Organism: Phycisphaerales bacterium; assembly: GCA_030748155.1. Taxonomy (GTDB): domain Bacteria; phylum Planctomycetota; class Phycisphaerae; order Phycisphaerales; family SM1A02; genus UBA12567. The sequence goes on along the minus strand of JASMMN010000115.1, from coordinate 23,614 downwards.
TTGCCTTGGAGATTGCCGAGGGTACTTCGGTCACGCCGTTGCAGCGAACGATGGCCGAAGCGATTTTGCTGCGATGTCACCACACGCCCGAACCGCAAACCGCACTTGATCACGCCGAGGAGGCATGGCAGGTGGTGCTGCTTGGTGAGGCGATTCTGCAGGCATCAACTGACACGATGACTGCGCTGCGATGGATCGCGCCGATACGCGCAGCCCTTGGGCGATGCGGCGTGCCGATCGGATCACACGGCCGTCTTGCGGCGAACATGGCCGCGAGATTGGCTCCAACGAACATGATGGCGGAAGAAGAACTGGCGAGCCTTGATCCTGCGGCCATCATCGGCGCAGCTCGTTCCACGATCGAGCCGAGTGATGCAGTGCAATGGCTGGATGCGCTCGCGGAGCGACCCCCAGCCAGATCCGATGAGGAGTTCATCTTCGAAGCGCAAGCCCAGTGCCACGGTCGCTTCGGTGATGTGTTCGGGGCAATGCATGCTTGGCGGAATGCCGCCAGTGTCGGCAGTGCAGATTCGCCGCGATATTGGGACGAGGCAGCCCGCGCCGCAGTGGCCGCATTCAACGCGGGACACGACTCTTCGGGAGAAATCCGCGATGTATTGAAATCGGCCGCTGGCAATGGCTCGATGCGGGCGGCATGGATGCGGTCACTGGCGTCGATCGATGCAAGGGTCGGCGATGTGGCGATGGCGCTGGATCGTTTGACGGAAGTGCCGCCGGCGGGCCCTGAGCACCTGCGAGCACTTGAACAGATCGGCCAACTGCTCGGCGATCGGCGGCGAACGCTTGGGCGGTGGACCGATGGAGACCGGGATCGACTGGAACTTGCAAGGCGGGCCGCGGTGGCGGCGGCCTCGCAGCGGACCGATCCCCGGAGGGCCGCCATGGCTGCTCCGATAGCGGGGATGCTGGCTGCGATGTTGATCGAGCTGCAACTCAACAAGGGTGACGTGGAAGCAGCCGAAGCCGCTCGCCGCGACGATGAGGCGATCGGGTGGCTTGCACCAATCGAACGGGCCTTCCTCGATATGCAGTTGGCGGCGTTGGCAGGTGATTGTGATGTTGTTGCCGCCATGATGGGCCAATGGGATGAGCAGCACGATGTGTTGGTGCGTCGGTTGATGTTGTGGGCGGGTGGCCCCTCAGTTGCTGATGCAGCGCAGCCGGACCATCCGACTGCGCTCGGATGCCTGCTCGGTGCCATATCGATACCGCGGCCAACCGGCTCCACCAGTGAGTTGTTGCGTATGGCCGAGTCCCTTTGCCGAGGCGGCCGCTGTGACTGGGCGGTAGCGTGGTTCAACGCGGCCCTCGCCGAGGATTCAACATTGCTGCCCGCGATTCTTGGCCGCTGCGAGTGTCTGCGAGAGAGCGAAGACCGCGCCGTATTGGCCGATGTCGCCCGTGGCTACCGACGGATTGCCGCGATGCCACGCGAAGATGACCCGGAGAGATGGCGACTGGCAAATGTGCGGCTGCTGGAAGTTCTCCGCCGGGCGGGGGCAGATCCTGTAAGAATCGAAGCGAGGCTGGCCCGCTTGCGGGCGTTGGACCCACTTGTGAGGTAAAAACAGGACCAGCCCCGGATACCTGACCCTGTCCTCACATCAGACGTAATTCATCTCTCAGAATCGCCGCGAGTTCGTAGTTCTCCGCGGCAATCGCCTCGCGGATCCGGTCTTGCAATTCAACGCGTTGCGAGGCGGGGAGGCGGGGAATGAGCAGATCCGTCATCCCGGCGAGCAGATGCGCTTCGTTGCAGTGGTCGAATTCATCATCCGAGAGCAATGCCCGCAACTCGGCGAGTCCACCTTCCAACGCCAGTTTCGCAAGGTCCGTTCGCGAACCGGCCAGCGATGCTTCGGCGATGGCCCGGGCGCGAATCGCAATGCTGCGGAGCAAGGGGGCGAGGACGGTGTCGCGATCAAGGGACTCCGGCGGCTGTTCGTACAGGAGTCGGGCGGCCAGCAGCATGTGGTCCGCATCACGGGCGGCTCGGCCGTGATCGCCGAGATACAGCAGTGTTTGGGCCCGGTATTCATATTGGATGATCTCATCGCGGAGCGATTTGGCGGTTTCAATGGTCAGCGGCGTGCCTTCTGTCGCTTCGAGAACCGTCCTGAAGCCGCCGGGACGGAGCCCATCGGGCCGCCCTTCCACCTCCAGTTGCAAGATGCCCAATTCCAATCGGATTTGGAGCAACGGCCGTCCATCGGCCCCCGTGAGTTCCCTCGCGGTGAAGTCATCGGGGCGATAGGACCATTGCTGGAGGAGGTTGGTGAGATCGTCGGTCACGGGTGTGTCACGGTTCCAGAGGTTGGGTTGTTCAGTCCATGCGGGCCAGGAGGTGTGGTTTTTTCAGTTCATTCATTGACAGTGGGTTCTTGGAGTCAAGAAGGGCCTTTGGTGGTTCGATTGTACCGACGGCCTCGATTCTTCCAAAGTTCGAGGGTTGATCACACCGTCCTATCGGACCTTGATAGGGGGTGTGAGGGATGCGCCAGCGGCGAAATCGCTGTCGGGAACAAGGACCGGGTGCTTGGAGGCACCAATCTACCGCTCGTGTGGGGGCGGCAGGTACCCGGCCAACAGGGATGGTCTGACATGGCTCGGTACGGAAACGACAAGAATCTGGAAACCTATCTGCGGGACATCAATCAGGTGGCCCTGCTGACAGCCGAGCAGGAGAAGGAACTCGGTTGGCGGATCATCAATGATTGCGACATGAAGGCCAAGGATCACATGATTCGGGCCAATCTCAGGCTCGTGGTGGCCATCAGCAAGAACTACACCAGACGGGGTTTGCCAATCGGTGATCTCATCGAGGAGGGGAATATCGGGCTCATCCGCGCGGTGGAAGGCTTCGATCCGGCCCAGGGGGCTCGGTTCTCGACCTACGCCTCATGGTGGATCAAGCAGGCCATCAAGCGGACGCTCATCAATGCCCGTCATCCGATTCACATTCCTGCCTACATGGTGGAACTCATTACCAGGTGGCGCCGTGCGAGCACCGCCTTTGAAGAAGAGCAATGTCGGCAGCCCACTGTCGAGGAGATGGCAGATCTTCTTGAACTCCCACGTCGCAAAGCCGAGATTGTGCTGCAGGCGATGCAGGCGCATCGATCTTCGGCGCACGCACCAACCATGGAGAACGGCGAGGCCCTCGACTTTGCCAGTGTCGTGGAAGATGGACGACATGAGCACCCCGAGCAGTTCTGCGGCCGGGTGGAGGATTTGAAGGCGGTACTCGAGGTGATTGAAACTCTCGAAGAGCGCGGTGCTCGTGTCGTGCGGCTCCGATACGGTCTTGAGGGGCAAGCGCCGCTCACGCTCAAGCAGATCGGTCTGGTCATCGGGCTCACCCGTGAGCGAGTGCGCCAAATTGAGATGGACACGCTGCGGCGGATTCAGCACAAACTCAAGAACCGACAGAGAAAAGTCGCATAGGACGCGGCCCTCACTCGCGATGTGCGGCCGCGTCTCAGGCCTTGTAGAACGGCAGCGACGTCGTTTCAGCGGCGACTTTCACCCGGCCGAGATCGACGTTGAGTCTGGTACCGGGTTCGCTCGCATCGACCTCGACGATCGCCATTGCAATCGACTTCTCCAACGTCGGGCTGAAGCATCCACTGGTGATGGTGCCGACACACACATCATCCTGCATGACAGCCATGCCCTGCCGCGCGGCGCGGCGGCCTTCGAGGATGAGACCTGTGAGTTTCTGTTTCGGGCCGCCGGCAGCGGCAATGGCTTGCAATGCACCTTGGCCGATGAAGCGGCCCGTTTCTTCATCGCCTTCACCCTTGTCGAGTTTGACGGCAAAGTCGAGACATGCGGTGAGCGGATCGATGTCTTCGGTGATCTCATGGCCGTACAAGGCCATCCCTGCCTCAAGCCGAAGCGAGTCGCGGGCACCGAGTCCACAGGGCTTGACCGTTGTGTCATCGGCATCCACATTACCGAGCAGCATCTTGATCATCTGCTTGGCGACCATGTTCGGCAGGATGACTTCAACGCCGTCCTCACCGGTGTATCCCGTTCGCGATACGAGAAACTTCGCGATTAGAATTGACTTGTTGGTAAAGCAATATCGCTTGAGTTCCGGGATCTCTCTGGAGAACTGTCCAATGAGACGCATGACCTTGGGTCCCTGCACAGCAACCATCGCGGTAGACTCGGTTTCATCCTTGAGTTTGAACGCCATGTCGCCCTTGACGGCACTGAAGTGATCAAGCAGTTTCTCCCGGTTCGCCGCATTGCACACCATGATGTACTCGGACTCGCTCACGTAGTACACCAGCACGTCATCCTTGCATCCACCCCGTTCGTTGCAGATCAGCGAGTAGCGAATCTGCCCGGGCTGCATGCCATTGATCTTCCGCGTGCAGACATGATCGAGAAATCGCCGGGCATCACGTCCGGAGAACCGCAGTCGCCCCATGTGTGAGACATCGAATATCCCCCCGCTTTGGCGAACCTGCTTGTGTTCGTCGATGATCGAGCCGTAATGCAGCGGCATTTCCCAGCCTGTGTACTCCACGAGTTTGGCACCGTGCTCGGCATGAAAGGAGTGGAAGGGCGTCTGCCGCGGAGAGGTTTCGGTTGCCATCCCGATATCGTAAGGGGTCGGGTCCCGCTGAGGGTCAACCACATGCATCAGCTTGAAGGCGGAGATCCCCCGGGGAGTGTTTGGCCCCTTGTTGCGTCCCGCTCTAGTTTTTTGACGCGGCGAAACAGTTCCGCGAGGTTCGTGGAAGCGAGGAGGTTCCGTTTTGCGAGATCCGCCGGGATAGCAGGTGCGCCGCCGATGACACTACCAGCCTCGACATCTGCCACGATGCCGGACTGGGCAAGGGCCTGCACACAATCTCCGATCTCGATGTGCCCAGTCACGCCGGTTTGACCGCCGAGCACCACATGGTGTCCGAGTTTGGCTGAGCCGGCAATGCCAACGAGTGATACCAGCAAGCAGTGGGGGCCCAGGGTGGTGCCGTGTCCGATCGAGATCAGATCTGCAAACTTGGTTCCTGCCCCAATTCGAGTCTCGCCCATGGTGGCCCGCTCGATCACGCAGTTGCCACCGATTTCGACATCGTCTTCCAGAACGACGATGCCGTGTTGGGGGATTTTGTGATGCGCACCTTCGTGGGTGGCGTATCCAAAGCCATCATTGCCGATGACGGTGCCGGCATGCAGCGTGACGCGATTGCCGAGGGTACACCGGTCATAGACCACGCTGTTCGGGAAGAGGATGCAGCCATCTCCCACGGTGGCGTCCGGACCGATCCATACGCCGGGGTACAGTTGGCAGTCCTTGCCAACGCGTGCGCCAGCCTCCACTACGGCGAAGGGGTGGACCATGGTTCTTTCACCGATGGAAGCATCGGCGTGCACCATGGCCTTTCGGCTGATGCCCTGTTCGTCGGCATCCATGGGCTCGGGATGCTCCCTCATGCCCTGAAGGGCGATGACGGCGTTGCGGAAGGCAAAGTATGGCTCGCCGCATACCAACTGGTGCAGGCCGTCGGGGCACTGCACATCCGGGGTGGTTAGAACCGCAGTGGCCCGTGTCGTCTCCAAATGTCCGCGATAGCGGATATTGGCGAGGAAGGACAATTCGCCCGGTCCCGCCAACTCCAGCCCCGCGCAGCGATCGACCACAACATCACCGTCGCCGCGGAGTTCGGCGCCGAGGTGTTCGGCAAGTGCTGCCAAGGTCATACTCATCAGATCTTGCTCCTTGGGGACCCTCAATTGCGAAGGGTAGCGTTCGGGGCGGTACCACCGCAGGAATCCACAGGGCAGCGATTTCCCCCGGTGGGTATCCTCACCCTCCCAATGGGTCGGCTTTTCCCCATTCTGGTTGGTTTGCTGACGCTTGCGTCGGCATCGCTGGTTGCGGCGAGCGGCGTGCCCGACGCCGATTCGCTGCTCGATCGGCCGATCAGTGCCATTCGCACCAAAGGTCTTGAGCGGGTCTCAGAGCAGAAGGTGCTCAACAACATCAGGTCACGGGTCGGCCAGCCCTATGATCCGGACACCGCCAAGGGGGATATCTCCAGACTCACCCGCCTCGGGGACTTCTCAAGCATCGATATCGTCGCTGAACTGCGGAAGGACGGTACGGTCGATCTGACATACGAGTTCAAGGAAGAGCGGTTGCTCGCCGCTGTGTCGGTGGTAGGGAATCGTGTGCTCAGCGATGCGGCCTTGCTCGGTCCGACGGGACTGCACCGCGGCTCAGCCCGTGATGACTTTCTCATCGAGCGAGGGATCCGCGAGATGGCCGAATTGTATCGGAGCAAGGGCTACTACCTCGCCGAAGTCAAGATCGATGCGGCCCAACTCGACGACAACGACATCCTGATCTTCGAGGTTGTTGAGGGACCAAGGGTTCGCATTCGCATCATCGAGTTCGCCGGGGCGACTCAATTCACCGCGAAGAAACTCTCCTCCGAGATCGAGACGACAACCTGGTTTCCCTTCTTTCGACGCGGAGAAGTGGATCAGGATCAACTTGCCGGTGATGTCGCCTCTCTTCACAAGTTCTATTACGACCGCGGGTATATCGACATCCGCGTCGATAAGCAGATCGAGGTCAGCCCCAGCCAGCGGGAAGCCAAGGTCATCTTTCTGATCGAGGAAGGTCAGCGATACACAGTCGAAGAATTCACCGCCGCTGGCCCAGGGAACGTCCCATTGGAGGTGTTCTCCACCGAGCAGTTGGCTGCCATCATGAATATCAAGGTCGGCGATGTGTTTCGACAGGATCTGCTCGATCGCTCCCGTACTTCCATCAAGGATGCTTACGGTGTCATGGGTTACCTCGATACCAACGTGACGATCGTGCCGATTCGCCGCGGATCAACAACGGAGTTGTCGCTGGTTGTCGAAGTTGCCGAAGGTGCGGTGGCCGATGTGGGACTGGTTGAGATCACGGGTAATTCGCTGACCAAGGACAAGGTCATCCGAACGGAAGTGGGCTTTCGGCCGGGTCGCCGATTCGACGCTCGGGAGATTGAAGCGACGAAGGAGCGGATCATGGCAACGGGCCTCTTCGGCGATGCATTGGTAACGGTGCAGCAACCGGATGAGGACGATCCGTCGATCCGGGATGTGCTGGTGGAGATCAAGGAGAAGAACACCGGTTCGATCAACTTCGGTGTGGGTATTGGATCGGATGCGGGTGTGTTGGGAAACATCTCGCTCACACAGAACAACTTCGATCTCTTTGACGTGCCCGAGACGTTTGCCGAGTTCTATCGCGGTCGTTCATTCCGGGGTGCCGGTCAGAGGTTCGCGATAAACTTCCAACCCGGAACCGAGATTTTCGCCTATAACATCAGTCTGACCGAGCCGCGGTTTTTGGGAACACCCTATGCACTTGGCGGATCTGCGGGCTACTACCGTCGGGACTACACGGGTACGGCGGGTGGATACACCGAGGAGCGAGCTTCGGCAGGTGCTGTACTGAGCAGACGCCTTGGCGATGTCTGGTACGGATCGCTTCGTTTCGATGCTGCGAGAGTGGAGTTGACGGATCTCGATCCCAATGAGCCGCTCGAAATTCAGCAAGACGCTGGACCTGAAACATTGTTGAGTGCCGGGCTCACGTTGACCCGAACCACTATTGATCGCATGTCCCGTCCGACCAAGGGCAGTCGAACTCAGTTGAACATCGCCAATTGGGGTCTGCTCGGCGGCGATCGCAACTTCGACAGGGTATCTGTGGATTACACCACTTATCTGGCGCTCGATCGGGATTTCCTCGGTCGAGTATCAACCCTGCGGCTCGACGGACAGGTCGGCAAGATATTCGGCGGCTCAGCCCCGACCTATGAGCGATTCTACCTTGGTGGTCGGACACTTCGCGGCTTTCAGTTCCGATCGGTCTCGCCCAAAGGCGTTGATCAGGCTGGCAATTTGACCGATGTTCCGGTCGGCGGGACATTCATGGTTTTTCTTGGCACCCAGTATCAGCAACCGCTCATCGGCGAGTTGCTTGATGGTGTCATATTCGTCGATTCGGGTACCGTGAACGATGATCCTGGATTCGACCAGTACCGAATGTCCTTCGGGGTCGGCATCCGAGTGTATATTCCCCAACTCGGTCCAACGCCGCTGGCGTTTGACTGTGCGTTCCCCATGATCAAACAGGAGGGGGACGCGACCCAGTTGTTCAGTTTCTCCGCGGACTTGCCGTTCTGACGTAGAAGTGCGATTCGCGGAATGCGGAGGTCTCCAGATGTATCGTTGTTCACGACTACCGATTTCATCGTTTCTGCTTGTGATCATCGGGTTGCTCACGGTTGGCATGCTCCCGGGTGCTGCGGCGCAGCGGTCCAGCAGTGGGCCGGTGGCAGTAGTGAACCTCAGCGGTGTGATGGTCGGCTTGAATGAGCGGGCTGATGCGGAGGCCCGGTTGCGTGCCAAGGGTGAGGCGTTCAGAGCGGAGATGGAAATCAGGCAGACCAATCTCCGTACGATGGAAGAGGAGTTTCGTGCCTTGACCGATCCGGTCGCCAAACTGACCGCCGAGGAGCAACTCGACAGCGAACTCATCCAGTTCATGGCGTGGGATGAACTCATGAAACAGGAATTCGATGGAGAGCGAGCATGGCTGCTCGAGAAGCTCTACATCGATATCATGACGGCGGTCAAGAGCATGGCCGACGCCGAGGGCATCGACCTGGTGCTGGTGCATGATGGCGTTCGCGAGATTCAGACGAGCATGGACCCCGAGTCGCCCCCGCTTGAGTATCAGGTCAAGGAGCAGATCAAAATGCGTCGCATCGCATTTGCCGCCCCGCGGATTGATCGGACACAGGATGTCATCATCCGCATGAACAACGCCTACAGTCCAGCGTCTCCGTGAACCCGAGAGGATCGACATTATGAAACGGCACATATTTGGCCTGGGTGGGATGATTGCGATCGTGGCGGCGAGCCTCGTCGGTTGGGAGGCACTGGCTGGACGGCTCGCCCCGAGCCCCACAGTTGTCGGGACTGTGGATCTTCCGCAGGTACTCGACTCGCTTGACGAGTGGCAGGCGGAGGTTGATCGCTCACAAGCTGCCGCCGAGAAGTTCCAACAGGATCTGCGTCAGCAGTCTGAGAATCTTGAGGCACTGAATGCAGATCTCGAAGACTATGTGGTTGGAACACCCAAGCACACCGAGGCCCAGCGGCTGCTCAAGAAGGCCTCCATTGATCTGCGGGCCTTCATGGGTCTGGCAGACATGCAGGAGTCCCGCACGAAGCAGCGAGCGATGCTCCGAATCTACAACCATGTTCGCGATGCAAGTGCCGAATTGGCCGAGCGAGAGGGCTATGGCTTGGTCATCATGGATGACTCGGCGATTCCGATTCCGGAGAATAGTCGGGACGTGCTGGGAGACATCTCCGCCCGCCGCGTACTGTTTGCGAGCACCACACTGGATGTAACGCAGTTGCTCATCGACTACATGAATGCGCAGTGGCGTGCAGCCCACGGGAACTGATATGGATGCCATGGCGGGCATGTTGACCGCTGCCGAGATCGCCCAACGGCTGGGCGGCGAGTTGCTCGGCCCCGGCGATCACGCCATCGGCAGCTTTGCTGGGTTGGATGAAGCCGGCCCCGGCGACCTTGTGTTTATTGCCAGCAGCAAGTGGGCGAGTCGGTGGGCGGACTGCAAGGCTGTTGTCGCGCTAGTGACCCGTGGTGTCGATGTTCCCGGACATGACCCGAAGACCCGGTCTTTGATCGTCGTTGATGATGCGGAGATCGGCATGATGTTTTTGCTGGAGGCGGTGGCCGCTGAGTTGAGGCCCTTGCCTCCGTCTGGAGTAAGTGGTGATGCTCGAGTACATCCGGATGCGGTGATTGGCGAAGGTGTGTATATCGGCGCGGCCGCCGTGGTCGAAGAAGGTGCCGAGGTTGGCGGGGGGGCCGTACTGCATGCGGGTGCCGTCGTGGAGCGTGGTGCCAAGGTCGGCGTGGCCGCTGTGCTCGGTGCCAACGCTGTTCTCGCCGCCGGATGCGAACTGGGAGATCGTTCGATTCTGCAGCAGGGCGTGATCGTCGGCTCGGATGGCTTTGGCTTCCGACGGGATCCACAGACGGGCCTTCCACGGCGAATTCCGCATCTGGGTACCGTTGAAATCGGGTGCGATGTTGAAATCGGAGCGTGCTCGTGTGTCGATCGTGGCAAATTCGGTCCAACCCGCATTGGCGACGGCACCAAGATCGACAATCTGGTGCAGGTGGCCCACAACGTCCAGATCGGCAGAGGCGTGATCATCGCCGCCTTGACCGGGGTGGCTGGATCGTGTCGAATCGAAGATGGGGCCGTTCTTGGTGCTCAGGTGGGTATTGCCGAGCACGTGCGAGTTGGAGAAGGGGCGAGAATCGCGGCTACGAGCGGTGTGATGCGGGATGTGCCCCCTGGAGAGGATTACGCGGGAACGCCAGCTCGCCCAGCGAGGCAGACTTTGCGGGAGGTTGCGGCCCTTCGTAAACTGCCCGATCTGGTGGCCTCCATGCCGCGTCGGGAATCGTCCTGACGCGTCGGCAGGCCGAAGAGCCTTTGTGAGCGTCATGAACGACCAGTTTGAGAACCCCCCCAGCCCCGAAGGCATCATGGATCCGCAGCAGACGCTCAGGGCCGAGGTCAAGGTGTCAGGAAGGGGGCTGATGCATGGACAGGAAGCCACACTGCGAATGCTCCCTGCATCGCCGGACCACGGCGTTGTCTTCGAGCGGGTCGATCTGGATCCCCCGGTTCGAATTCCCGCTCAGATCGAGTACGCCATCGATTGCGATCGCCGAACCGCCATTCGCAATGGCGACGCTGTGGTCGAAACGATCGAGCACTGCATGTCCGCCTTGAGAGGCTGCGGCATCGACAACGTGCTGCTACAGCTTGATGGCCCCGAGGTGCCGCTTGGCGATGGCAGCGCCACCTCGTTCATGGAGGCGATTCGCGAGGTAGATGTCGAGGCCCAGCCATCGCCGCGGCATCTACTTCACATCAGCGAGCCGATCATTCTGCGGGATGATGACGCCATGCTTGCGGCCTTTCCGGCAAGTGGTGACGAATTTCACGTGTTGTACGAACTCGATTACGGATCGCATGCCGACCGTATTCCGAAGCAGGCCTTTGCCTTTACGCTCAGCAACGGCGAATACGGCGAGCAGGTCGCGTCGTCGCGGACGTTCAGCCTTGCCGAGGAGGCAGCGTCGCTACAGGAGCAGGGACTCTGTAGTCACCTCTCTCCATCAGATGTGCTGGTCATCGGTGACGAAGGTCCAATCGACAATGTGTGGCGATTCGAAAACGAGCCGGTCCGGCACAAGGTGCTCGACCTGATCGGGGACCTCATGCTCGTAGGTGGTCCAGTGTGCGGCCAATTTGTCGCCCGCAAGTCCGGCCACGCGCTCAATCGTCGCATGTGCCGCGCCATTCGGGAACAAGCCGAGGAGCGGGAGCGTCTCGATCGGCTTAGCGAGGGCCGGACGATGGACATCCGCGCCATTCAGCAGATCATGCCGCACCGATATCCGATGTTGCTCGTGGATCGCGTTGTGGAGATCGATGGAAACAAGCGGGCCGTCGGCGTCAAGAATGTGACGATCAACGAGCCGTTCTTCACCGGGCATTATCCCGGAACGCCCATCATGCCCGGCGTGATGATTGTCGAGGCGATGGCACAACTCGGTGGCCTGCTCTTGAGTCAGACGCTGGAGCACACCGGAAAGATCGCGGTGCTACTCAGTCTGGACCGCGTGAAACTGCGGCATCCAGTAACGCCAGGAGACCAACTGGTGCTTGAGGCCGAGACTGTTCGGGCCAGCACCCGTACGGCCTCCATTCGGTGCAAGGCGCACGTGGGATCTCATCAGGTGGCGGAAGCACAGATCAGGTTTATGATGGTTGACGCCGCTCAGGCACACGGATGAGGAGCGCGGCCAAGAGGTCGCAGGCAGCACATGTCCAGAGTTCACCCAACAGCAATCGTCGCTCCAAGCGTGGAACTCGCCGATGATGTACATATCGGTGCCTACAGCGTGGTCGGCCCGCACGTGAGCATCGGCAAGGGCACGGTGCTGATGAATCACGTGACAGTCTCAGAGCGGACCCGAATCGGTGATCGGAATCGACTGCATACCGGCTGTGTGATCGGCGGCGATCCGCAGGATCGAAAGTACGAGGGCGAACCCACGGCGTGCCGCATCGGTGACGACAACGAGATTCGCGAGCACACCACGATTCACAGGGGTACCGACAACGGCGTCGGCGAGACGATCATTGGATCAGGCAACCTGCTCATGGTCGGGTCACATGTGGCCCACGATTGCCATATCGGCGATCGAACCATAATTGCCAATCAGGTCATGCTTGCTGGGCATGTCGTAGTAGAGGACGGTGCTTCTATCGGTGGCGGTGTGGGCATTCATCACTTTGCGACGATTGGGAGGTTCTCCTTTGTCGGAGGACTCGCCCGGATCTCGCGTGATGTTCCGCCATTCATGATCGTCGAAGGACATCCGGCCGAGGTACGAGCGGTCAACGTGATCGGGATGCTTCGAAACGGCTTCGAGCAGGCCGATGTGGACGCGATGAAGGAAGCACATCGCCACCTGTTCCGGCATGGCGGCGCTGTTGCGGCGGAACTGCCGATGCTTCGCGATCGGTTTGCCTCGTTCGACGCCGTCCAACATCTGTGCGCCGCCTTTGAGGCATCCGCTGCTGGCATGCATGGTCGTGCCCGCGAGGCTTCGCGGTCCGACGACAAATGGGTTGCTGGCAGGAAGGGGTCAGGTACCGATCCCGGTCCTCGCGCTTTGACGTGATGGTGATCTTTGGTAAGAGGGGCCAAAATCGGCATCCAGTTTCTTACTGCTATCCGAGATCGTCCTCGTCTTCGTTTCCGAAGTCTTCGTCGTCTTCGAGATAGTCGTCCACATCGTCTTTGTCTTCATCATCGTCATCGCGATCGATGTATTCGGCGGTGCCGTCGAAGTAGTTCTCGTTCTCTTCGTCATCGATGGGTGCGAGTGTGGCGCAAAACTGTGCGAGTAGGTTTTCGTTCCAAGCCGCAGGGCCGAATACGGAACCGGGTGGGTGTGTTGTGGACATAGGCGGAGACCTCATTGCAGTGCCAAGGATGTGTCGGCGCGAATTCTACAAACGCTGCCGGACTTGTCCAGCGGAATACTTCAATGTGTTTCAGCCGATGTCTCTGCCGGGACCGGGGGTGCCTGAATCGTTGTTCTTCCGGAAAACGAGGTGGTGGGCCGATATCCCCATTCCGCCAGGGTCTCAGCGAGCGTGCTCGTGTCCAAGTAGTGCAGGGAGCCACTGATATGGACTTGGCTTCCGGTCGTTGCGGAGGCGGGGAGTACGATCGGGAGTTCGGCCGTGCGATCGAACCCCGCGGCAAGCACCATGCCGCCAGCGTGCCGACCTCGCCAAGATCCGGAGCCGGGAATCTGTGCTGTGTAGTCGAACTCGACCAGTTTGATCGCGTGATTGTTTGGGTTGATGATATGGATTGTCGCCATTCCGGCGGTGGCGTCGGATGAGCGTTCAGTCAAGATGCCTGTTCCGCTCAGACGAACCTCCGGTGGCATGGCGCATCCGGTGATCAGAAGAAGCAGCGGCACGAGAAGTCGAGTGGTCGGCATTGGCGAACCATAGCACGTCGCAGCGTGGGGAGGCCTCGCAATGACGAGCGTGGTGGAGTCGGTGGAGGGGGTGGCAGGAATGGATTCGGCGATTTCCGCACAGGCGTTGCAGATTGCGCAGGTCGATGGGGAAGGGGATGAAACATGAGGGAGCGGACTCAGGTGGCTTGTGCAGAAGGTCGATGGTTGGTGTGGAGACCACGGCTCGGAGTCCATACATGCAACTTGACGCGATTCTTCATCAAGCAGCAGCGGTTGATGCCAGCGACATTCACCTTGTGCCTGGGCATGTGCCGATGGTGCGGGTTGACACGATCATGCGGGGACTCGATGGCCCGGTATTGACTTCCGAATGCATCGACGGTTTTGTCAATGGCATCGCCAGCGATGCGCAGCGACAGCGGCTTTGCCAGTACAAGGATCTCGATCTCTCCCACGCAGTCGAAAACCTCGGCCGCTACCGCGTCAACGTCCACCATCAGCGGACCGGTACGGCCATGGCGATGCGGGCGATTCGCGACAAAGTTCCACCGCTTGATGCGCTCAACCTGCCGTTGGTCGTGCAGCAGTTCGCCATGCTTTCCCGCGGACTGGTGCTCGTGACCGGCGACACGGGATCGGGCAAGTCCACGACACTTGCGGCCATTATTCAGGCGATCAACGGTCATCAACGCAAGCACATCATCACACTCGAGGATCCGATCGAATACACCTTCGAATCCCGCCAGTGCCTTATCGAGCAGCGGGAACTCGGTGATGACATGCCCGACTTTGCCTCCGGCTTGAAGCACGCGCTGCGGCAGGATCCTGACATCATCCTAGTCGGCGAAATGCGTGACCTTGAAACGACCGCGCTCGCCATGAGCGCGGCTGAGACCGGACATCTTGTGCTCTCCACCCTGCACACGGTCAGCGCCAGCCAGACTGTGGAGCGGATCATCGACATGTATCCGGCGAACCAGCAGAACCAGATCCGCTCGATGCTCGGAAACACACTGCAGGCGGTTGTTTCGCAGACACTCTTCCCAAGAGCCGACGCTGCAGGCATGGTTCCAGCAGTCGAGATCCTGCTTTGTACGCCAGCCGTGCGAAATCTGATCCGCGAGAACCGCGCTTTCGAGATTCCCAACGTCATCGAGACCAGCCGCAGCCTTGGGATGACAACGCTCGATTCCTCCATTGCCGAACTCTGCTTCAATGGATTGATCACTCGCGAGGATGCCATAACGCGAGCATCCCACCCCACAGCCATGGAGCAGGCGATCGCAGCCTGATTGAAGCCGATGCCGAACTACCGTTGGGAAGTCCGCAACGCACACGGCCGCATCGAGTCGGGGCAGATCGCCGCCGACACGGCATCCGGGGCGGCGATGTCACTTCGGCAGCAGGGGCACCACGTTCTCAAGCTCATTCCGATTGTTGAGCAGCGAGTGGACTGGAAGCGGATGGTTGAAGTTCTGAGTACCGGGAGCGGGCCAAGTCAGAAAGATGTACTCGACTTCACCGTGCAACTTGCCGTGATGGTGCGAGCGGGCATCAATCTTCGGATGGCGCTCGACGGCATCGCCGATCAAGTCAAGAACGCCCGGTTCCGCCGCATCATCCTGCAGATTAGAGCTGACGTTGAAGCGGGCAAGTCCTTCTCCGAGGCGATCTCAAGGTATCCAAAGCTCTTCAGTCCACTCTACGTGAACATGGTGAAGGCGTCAGAGATGTCAGGGGCCTTCGCCAAGATGCTCGACCGAATCGCCGCGTTCATCGCGCAGCAACTGGAAACGAGGAAGATGGTCGTAGGGGCGAGCATCTATCCGGGTGTCATCGCCACGATGGCGATCAGTGTGACGGTCTTCCTCTTGACATTCGTCCTTCCTCGCTTTGCCGGCGTATTCGCGGGCAAGGAGGAAGTGCTGCCCAGACCGACGAAAATGCTCCTGGCTCTTTCTGACTGGATGGTGAACAACTGGATTCTACTTGTGGTCATGGCGGCACTGGCCGTCATCGGCTTGCTCGCGACGTTGAAGACAAGTATCGGTCAGTTGTGGTTTGATCGGCTGAAGCTCATCGTCCCGCTTTTCAAGCGGATGTTCCGAGCGTTGTACGTCAGCCGGTCGCTTCAGACGATGGGCGAACTTCTGAATGCGGGCGTACCGGTCCTTGATGCCGTCAGCGTGACTGGAGACATCTCAGGCAACCGGCTCTACAAGAACCTCTGGAAGCGGGTGCAGTCGGCCGTACGCGAGGGCCGCAAACTCCATGAAGAGTTGGACGGGTCTCCATTGCTGCCGGGTTCGGTCGTGCAGATGGTCGCTGCCGGTGAAGAGTCGGGACGGCTCGGAGAGGTACTTGAGGAAGTGGCCGAGTTCTACCAGCGAGCGCTGCGTGATGCGATCAAGACCATGACCGGCATGATCGAGCCAATTCTGATCGTCATCATGGGTTCGATCGTCGGCTTCATCGCCATGGCCATCATCCTGCCGATCTTCAAGATGAGTTCGTTGGTATCGGGATGACGCAGCGTCGATCCAATGTGGGCGGGCGGCGAGGCTTCACACTGGTGGAGACCGGACTTGCCATCATCATCGTCGCTACAGCGATGCTGGCGATGCTGGCGGCCAATGAGTCTTTCACCAGGCAGAACGACTGGGGTAATCGGGCCGCGCAGGGAATCCGGCTTGCCGGGGAGATTCGCGAGCGAACCATGGTGATCTCGGTGGCGGACCCTGTGACGGGCACCGATACGTGGGGTGCCGAGTCGGGCGAGGTGACGCTGGCCGACTGGGACGACATGGATGACTATGACGGACTCGATGTGTCGGGCTGGGCTGGCACCGGGCCGATTGATTCAGCCGGGCAGGTCATCTCAGACATGGATCAGTGGCGGCAGGTTGTCGAAGTACAGTCGGTCGATCCGACCGATCTGGCGACGGTTGTGGCCGATGGAACCTCCGAAGCGGTCCGTGTGAAGGTGGATGTGCACTGGCTTGATCAGCCGGGTGATCCGGGTGAACTCGTCACGAGTCTCACGTGGGTGCATGTCCAATGAGGTGGCGCAGTACACCTCCTCGCGGTGTCACTTCGGTGCTTGCGATGATCTTCATGGCGCTCGTAGCCTCACTCACGGCTGTGATGGCCATCGTGTCCGAGGGAAATGTCCGAAGTGCCGAGTCGGCCGTCCGAGTATCGCGCAGCCTGAGCGCGGCTGAGAGCGGGCTGCGTACTGCGGCGTGGCGGCTCCGTCGAGAATCTTCTCGATTCGTAGTCGAGGCCGGAGATCTGGAAGGCGATTTTGGTGACCGGCTGTGGCAGGGGACCTGGGTGGCCGCCGATGGCACCGTCGACACGCAGCCGGTGGACGGATACGCCGTTCCGGCGGCCAGCGGAATTGGTTTGATGCATGCCGTCTACGACGCGCATCTATGGCACGACGATCATGGCACGGTCTTGGAGAACGGAGTTTCTGTCGAGGCTTCATTGGATGAAGCCAGTGGCATCGTGTACTCGCAAGGAATCGCTGTTCACGATGAGGCCAATCCGCCGTGGTTCCAACTCAAGTACGAGATGCTGGCCGATGGCAGCGGTGTGCGGGTGACCAGCCGCGGTATCGACGACGGTGTGCAGCGACTCGTGCAGATGGATTTCCTGCTCGAGAAACGCATCGAGTACGCCCTCATCGGGCAGAGTCGCATCATGATCGGCAAGAACGTGCTCGTGGACGGGCCGGTCGGCGCGCTGTACGGGACAGTCGCAGGTGAGTTGACACCCGATAACGGCGATCCGATCGTGCTGCGGAGTGATTTTTATGATCTCGATCCGACCACACTCGATCCACTGCTTGATGCTTTTCATGCGCTCGTCGAGTCAGATGATGCCGACGGCGATGGCCGTCTTCGACCAGGGCATGCCGGTGAAGGCGGGGCGCTCGCGAGCAATCCGAGTCTTCAGGATCACGACGGCGATCAGTACGTGGACGACTTCGATCTCTTTCTGGGGGTCTTTGATGCCGATGACGATGATCTCGTTGTGTACGACTCCGGCATGGCACAGGCCGCTGGATATGGTGTGCTCACAGACGAGTTCGACGCCGACAACGACCTTGCCGCAATGTTGGATGCGGCCGACCCCGACCGCAACGGCGATGGCGCGATCGACGGGCTCGACACGGCCATGGGCTTGAATGACGGTGTGCTCGATGCGAGGGACCGTTACGCCAAGATCCGCGGACACATGAGTTTTGCCGTGGATTCGACGGATTGGGAGTCGGCGCGGTCCGCTTCCTGGCAGTCGCGTGCCGAAGGCGTGGTTCGTACCGATCAGATACACCCGCCCGCAAGTTTCAATGTTGCCGAGCCCGAACTCGTTTCGTTGACCAGCGAGATGTTTCTCAACTCAACGACTTGGTACGAGGACAAGGCCAATCTCGCCAGTTCCTTCGTATCACAGGTAGCCGGCAACGGCGGTTGGAGCGGAGAAACAACGGATCCGGAATCCGTTCCATGGGGTTCCTCTGGATCCTATGACCTGTTTGATCGGCAGGTCTATCGAAACATGATCTTCGGCGATGTCAAGATTCCAATGGGAACCAATGCGCTCTTCGTGGACTGCTACTTCATTGGGGTTGCTTGGATTGAGACGACCGAGGATTGCACGAATGTCGACTGGAACTACGTCGGAGCCCGGGAGTTCGGCCCGGGCAACGTGCCGCAACTGCGGTTCCCGGAGATGACCGTTGATATCAACGGAATGACGTACTCGGACACGACCCCCTTCTCAAACAACATTCGTTTCGATGGCTGCACGTTCCTCGGCACACTCGCCGGGGATCGCCCACTCGAATACACACACTGGCGAAACAAGGTGCAACTCACCGGGAACTCACGTTTCTT
Organism: Phycisphaerales bacterium; assembly: GCA_030748155.1. Classification (GTDB taxonomy): domain Bacteria; phylum Planctomycetota; class Phycisphaerae; order Phycisphaerales; family SM1A02; genus UBA12567. The sequence goes on along the minus strand of JASMMN010000115.1, from coordinate 5,044 downwards.
CATCGACCCCGAGGATGTGGATCTGTTGGCCGAGACCGATGCCGCCGTCTTGCAGGGCATCCTGCTCGCAATGCCCGAAGCAGATCGCGAAGAGATGGCAAAAACCAGCATGATGCTGCCCGGCTGGTCGGTCGATGTAGGCAACTTCGACAGTGATACCACCACCAAGGTCAAACTCAGCGGAACCATCGTCACCGGTCTGATTGACGTGCGTGGTTCAGCCGATGTGCACGGCACACTCATGACCACCTTCCGCCCGACCGAGACGCAGGGTCCACTCTACTACGGCGGCACGCCCGATGCTTTCAATACGACCCTTGGCTACTTCGGCCCTGAGGACGGCGACGCCGAGGGGGTGGATGTCAATGATCCCGGCTTCGGCGGTTTCGGCCAGATCACGATTCGATATGACCAAGAGGCCAAACTTCCCGATGGCATTCCCTGGCCTCTGACGGCTAGTCCCGAGTCGCCCAGTTGGTATGAGGGAGGCTCGTGGTGAAACGGCGGAGCGTGCGGGCCTTTTCGATCATCGAGATTCTCATCGCGCTGGCCATCAGTGTCGTGCTGTTGACGGCGACGATGATGGCGTTGCGGGCCAGCTTCGAGACCTACCGCCGAACTGCCGAGCGGGTGTCGACCAACGTCGCTGGCCGACTCATCGTCGAGCGGACGCAGATGATGATTCGCGGCGGTGTGGATTTTCTCCCACTCCCGACCGGACCCGGCGGAGGTGTTCTGGAGTCCGACTACCTTTCGATCCAGTCTGCCAACGGGATCTGGACGACGATTCGCTGGGACCCTTTCACGGAAACAATTCGCTGGGAGGACGGCGTGGACAGCTGGTCGATGCTGGACGGCGTGACTCAGGATATCTCTGGTCAGATCATTCCACGATCGCCCTTTCGGCTGACTTTTCGCGACGGGCGATGGCTTACGCACGCCACCATTGATCTGGTCGTATCCGCCGATGGCGTGACTGGCACCGATCTTGACATGGAAGATGTTCCCGAGATGCGATTTGTCGGGTCGGCAATGCCGCGTCGAGTTGCGTGGGCGGAGTAAACGGGGGACCCCCTCACCCGGCTTCGCCGGGAGCTCCCCCGCACGCGGGGGAGCGGAGCGCGGATATTCCTCTCCCCCGCGTGCGGGGGATCGGAGTGCAAACCTTCATTCTTCTCCCCCGCGTGCGGGGGAGCGGAGTGCAGACCTTCACTCTTCTCCCCCGCACGCGGGGGAGATGTCGCGGAGCGACAGAGGGGGCGCGGCGATTCTGCACATCGCTGATATGCTGCGAGGCGAATGTATCGTCTTCGGATTCAGCGTGTTTTCTCTGCAACCCATGCCATTGTGATGCGAGGTGTTTTGGAAACACCCCATTCCCACGACTGGCGTGTTCGGCTGACGGTGATGGGACCGACGCTTGACAACGACGGCCTGCTCTGCGATTTTCATCTGCTGGAGGGCCTGCTCGATGCGGCCATTTCTCCGTTTCGTGGAGCGGACCTCAACGGCACACCGCCTTTTGACACTCTCAATCCCACCGCAGAGCATGTCGCCATGCACATTGCCACGACGATTCGCCCGGATCTTCCCTCCGGGTTGTCCGGGCTGCAGATCGCTGTGACCGAAGCCACCGGATGCGAAGCGACCTGCACAATGGAACTCACGCAATGACTGATGCGCCATTCATGCTCGGAGTGTCGGGCGCCCGCGGCATCGTCGGCAAGACGATGACGCCGGAGGTCGCTCGCAGATTTGCCGCGTGCTGGGGCAGCCATTTGGTGTCTGGCGCCGAGGCCACTCCAACTGTCTGCCTTGGCCGGGACAGCCGCCCGTCTGGTCCTGAACTTGCCGCTGCAGCAGCCGCGGGACTCGCGGCGGTGGGGTGCAGGGTCATCGACCTCGGCGTCGTCGCGACGCCGACCGTCGGCGTGATGATCGGCACCACGGGCGCAGCGGGAGGCGTCGTCATCACCGCCTCCCATAACCCGACGCCATGGAATGGGCTGAAACTTCTTGATCACCACGGCACGGCCCCGTCGTCGGAACTTGCCGCCGAGATCGTTGCCACCTTCCGCGGAAGCGGCGAAGCCGAAACCACGGCCTCGTCCGAGTTGATCACGACCGAGCTTCGAGGCACCGACACCCATGTTTCAAAGGTGCTCGGGCTGATCGATCCGATGCCGCTTCGCGAGCGGAAATTTACGGTCGTGCTCGATTCGGTCAACGGTGCTGGCACTGCTGGCGGACACTCACTGCTCGACGCATATGGGTGCGACCTGACGCATCTGGGCAGTGAGCCCAATGGCGACTTCTGGCACACGCCCGAGCCGACCGGTGAGAACCTGACGGGTCTGTGCGAAGCGGTCCGCGAGCACGCCGCCGACATCGGCTGCGCACAGGACCCCGATGCCGACCGACTCGCGCTCGTGGATGAGCAGGGTCACTACATCGGCGAGGAGTACACGCTCGCTCTGGCTGCGTGGCGGGTACTGCTTGAGCACCCCGGCGCCAACCTTGTCACCAACCTTTCGACCAGCCGCATGATCGATGACGTTGCGGAGAGGTTCGGAGCAACGGTGTACCGCAGCGCCGTCGGCGAGGCCAACGTGGCCGCGGTCATGCGTGAACGCGATGCAATCGCCGGGGGCGAGGGCAACGGGGGCATCATCCTGCCCGCGATCACCTTCGTCAGAGACAGCCTTTCCGGCATGGCACTCGTACTCGACCTCATGCGGCGAGAAGGCAAGACGCTCTCAGTGTTGGTGGATGAGATACCCCGCTACGTCATCATCAAGGAAAAACTCAAACTGGTCGATCGAGCCGATCTCGACCCGGCTCTTGCGGCGATGCGAGCGGCCTTCTGCGAGGCGAAGATCGACGACTGCGACGGGCTTCGCGTCGATCTGCCTGAGGGCTGGGCCCACCTGCGGCCAAGCAATACCGAGCCGATTGCCCGGATCATCGTGGAGGCAGCGACCGAGGATGCCGCGGGGGACCTTCTAGAGCGGGTGCGGCTCGCTACAGGGCTCTGAATCCCCCCCCAAATACGCCACACACAGACCCATCGCGGCCATACATGGGCATACCAAAGGAGCCTTAAAGGAGCCCTCTCATGGCCGCAACACCCCATGTTCTCTCCTTCGTTGCCGTGTGCGTCATGGCCGCTCCCATCGCCGCTGGTTCTCCCGATTTCGAACTGACCCACTCAAGCCCACATTCCTACCAGATGTACGGCTACGCAGTGGATGTCGATGGCTCGATCGCCGTCATCGGCGTTCCCTACGATGACACCCTCGGTGAGCGGGCCGGGGAAGTCGAGGTTTGGGAACTGGACGGAGGCTCATGGACCCACCTTCAGTCGCTCAGCGGCGAGGCGGTGAACACGCCTGAGGCATACGACTACTTTGGAGCCGAAGTCAAGATCGACGGTGACACCATTCTGGTCTGGCATGCCGAGGGCGGGCCTGAAGAACACTCGCCGGGCATCGTCGAGACCTTCCACCGTAACTCCACGAGCGGCCTGTGGGCCAGCAGCGGCGTGCTGGAAGGTTGGTATGACACAACCGGAACCTTCGATGACGACGTGGATAACTTCGGCCGATCTATTGCGGTCGATGGCGACTCGCTCGCGATTGGCGGTGACTATTACGACTGGGACTACAATTCGTGGACCGGACAGGTATGGACCTTCTCTTGGAACGGCGCCAGTTGGCAACCGGCTCAACGATTTGCTCCCGATGTCCCTGGCAACTTCGACGGATTTGGCGACGCGATCGCCCTTGAAGGCGATGTCATGGTGGTGGGTGCCCCAAATCGCGATGGAAACGCCAGCGGTGACGGGGTCGCCTTCGTGTTCGAGCACAACGGATCGAACTGGGAACAAGAGGCCATGCTCTACGACCCCAACGGTCAATGGACGGATCCCTTCGGCCACGCCGTGGCGATTTCCGATGGCGTAATCGCCGCCGCCAATTACGACGATGACGACAATGCCTATGAAGGCGGCTCGGTGCGGCTTTTCGAGAAGCAGGGGGGCACATGGACGCAGATTGCGGTGCTCTATGAGTGCAGGGCCCAGGGTGGTAGCGACATGGGTATTGGATTGGATATGGACGGCGACACGGTGGTCGTCGGCGCCCGCGGCTACAACGACACCGGCACCAACGATGGCGCGGTCATGGTCTTTCAGCGGCAGAGCGATGACTCATGGCCGCAAGTCGCGCATCTCTCCAGCGAGGACATCGTTGGCGGGGCATATCTGGGTTTCAACGTGGCGATCGAGGGCAATATGATCATCGCCGGCGCGCCCGAGCAGGAAGTGGATGATGGGTCGGGCTCGACGGTCGATGCCGGCACCGTATTGGTGTGGTGCGGACCGTGGGCGGACGATCGCGATGGTGACGGCGTGGAGGACTGGGATCAACTGGCCTTGGGTGACAGTCACGACTGGGACGGCAACTGCATTCCGGACGAGGCCGACTGCATCGCCGATTTTACGAGCGTCTCTTGGTCGACACCTGATGGGATGGTCGACTCCTACGACCTCCTCCAACTTGTGGCCTACTGGGGCGGCTCGGGCAGTGGATCAACCGGAATGGCCGACCTCAACGAAGATGATCTTGTCGGGATGGAAGATCTGCTTTGGGTTCTCGCGACGTGGGGCGAGTGCCCATAGTGCAGTGCTGTGCACTATGGGGCAGGAGCGCAGGCGATGTTGGGGGCTCAGCCTTTCCAGGACTCAAGCACTTCCCAAGTCATGGGATTGTTGCGGCAGTCGATGTGGCAGGCGAAGAAGCCACCTTCGTACGCTGCAACGAGCGGCCAGATGATGTCGCGGTCCGTCTTGGGTAGATCCAGGTGATCGATCTGGTCACGGTCGAGCCACTCAAGCGTGCCCTCGTCCATTTCGTAGGCGGTGATCTCATCGTGCCCGATGGGGCGGGTGATTTCATAGAGGAAGAGCAGCCAGTGGCACTCGCCCTCGTATGCGGTCTCGGACACCATGCCCATGAGGCGGATCTCGCCGTCCTTGACGACCAGT
>JASMMN010000114.1 GCA_030748155.1 Phycisphaerales bacterium | reverse complement strand
TCGTGACCTTGCCTCGCTCGCTCGTGGGTGAGTACTGCCCCTTGGTCAGTCCGTAAATGCGGTTGTTGAGCAGAATGATCCGAACGCCGACGTTGCGGCGCATCACGTGGATCGTGTGGTTGCCACCGATCGAGAGCAGGTCGCCGTCGCCGGAGACGACCCAGACATCCAGTTCAGGGTTCGCAAGTTTGATGCCGGTCGCGAAGGCCGGAGCACGACCGTGGATGGAATGCAGGCCGTAGGTTTCCATGTAGTAGGGGAAGCGTGCGGCGCATCCAATCCCAGAGACGAAAACGAAATCTTTCTTGTGGCGGCCAAGCGTGGGCAGCGTCTTGCGAACGGCTGCAAGGACGGCGTAGTCGCCGCAGCCCGGACACCACCGCACATCCTGATCGGTGGCAAAATCTTTGGGCTTGTAGGTCGGAAGCGGAACATCGGCGGTACTCATTGCCCTGCCTCCTCAATGGCTGACCGGATTCCGGTGACAAGTTCATCGACATGGAATCCACGGCCTCGAATCACATTGACGCTTCTGGCATCAACGAGGAACTTCGCCCGCAGCAGCATGGAGAGTTGCCCGGAGTTGACTTCCGGAACAATAATGTTCGTGTAGCGAGCGAGGACTTCGCCGAGATTCGAAGGCATCGGATTCAGATGCCGCAGATGCACCATCGCCGTGAAAACTCCTTCGCACTGCAATCGCTCGGTGGCCGACAGAATGGCACCCTGTGTGCCGCCCCAGCCGATCACAAGCGTGTCGGATCCGACCTCCCCCCCCACTTCGATGGGTGGAATGGCTTCGGCGATCTTGGTGATTTTCTCGGCGCGAAGAGCGATCATGTTCTGGTGATTGAGTCCGTCGTACGTGACCGCACCGGTCGTACCGTCCTTTTCGAGTCCGCCGACTCGATGCTCCAAGCCGGGCGTTCCGGGAATAGCCCAGCGTCGCGCCAGCGTGTCCGGATCGCGGAGATAGGGCTCGAATGCTTCATTCGAGTCAGCCTGAGCTGCCGGGTGCTGAATCTGAATGTCTGGGATGGATGCCACATCGGGAACCAGCCACGGCTCGGCACCGTTGGCGATGCCCGCGTCGCTGAGCACGATGACCGGACACATGCCCCGAACTGCCAGACGCACGGCCTCGATGGCGATGTCGAAACAATCCGATGGCGACGCAGCCGCCAATACAATGCATGGGGCTTCGCCCGATCGGCCGAACATCGCCTGCATCAGATCGGCCTGTTCGGTCTTGGTCGGCATGCCGGTCGCGGGACCGGCCCGCTGCACATCGATGACGACCAAGGGAAGTTCGAGCATCACGGCAAGACCGAGGGCTTCACCCTTCAACGCCAGACCCGGGCCGGAGGTACCCGTGACACCAATGCCGCCGGCATAGCTGACGCCGATGGCGGCGGCGACGGCGGCAATTTCGTCTTCGGCTTGAAAAGTCTGGATGCCGAATCGCTTCAGTCCAGAGAGGCCATGCAGGAGTTCAGACGCGGGTGTAATCGGGTAGCCGCAGTAACTGATCTGTGTCTTGGCCTTCGCGCCAGCAACAGTGAGTCCGAGCACCATCGCTTCGTTGCCGTTGACCTTTCGGTACAGACCCGGGGGAAGTTCCGCCGCCGCGACCTGATACCGCTCCGGGATCGCCTCGGTCGTTTCGCCGAAGGCCCAACCCGCCTTGAGCGCCGTCACATTCATGGCAGCGATTTCTGGACGATTCTTCTTCTTGCCGAAGTAGGTTTCCAGCCAATCGATCGTGGGTTGAAGTGGTCGATCGTACATCCAGCACACCAAGCCGAGCGCAAACATATTGCGGCAGCGATCGATTTCCTTGGCACTCCGGCCGGTATCCGCAAGTGCCTCGCGAACGATGCGGGTCAACGGCACAGTCACAATCCGGTAGCGAGCCGAGAGCACTTCGTCGGTGAGTGGTTTGTCGTCCGGGTCGTAGCCGGCCTTCTTGAGGCCGGTCTTGGTGAATTCATCCTCGTCGGCAATAATCATGCCCCCGGGCCGCACTTCGGAAACATTCGTCTTGAACGCGGCTGGGTTCATCGCCACCAACACATCAATCATGTCCCCCGGCGTATGAATGGGACGTGCAGCAAAATGCACCTGAAAACCGGATACGCCGAAGGTCGTTCCACGGGGCGCACGAATCTCGGCTGGAAAGTCCGGGAAAGTCGAAAAGTCGTTGCCGAGGATGGCGGTCGTGCTGGTGAACTGCCCGCCGGCCAGTTGCATTCCATCGCCGCTATCGCCCGCGAAACGTACTGCAACCGAGTCCACCGGGGTCGGGGTCGTTGTATCAAGTGTTTGGTTGCTCACGGATGGCGTCCTGCGAGGCTTGGGGGGATTGGCGGGAAAAGGGGCATTCTACGCCTCTCCGCGGGGCGCGGCAAGACGAGCGAGCGGCGAGATCACTACTCGGGCGTGGTTTCCTGCTCACCCCACAAGCTCATGAGAATCGCGATGTCCCGGATGTCCACCGCGGTGTCATCGTTGAGATCTCCAGGGCGGGGAATCGGGCAGGCAGCGGCCAGCACGGCGATGCAGTCGGTCTCGCTACCGGACCACCGACCGCCCGCATCGAGGCAGGCCGAGCGGGTGACCTCTATGCAGATCGCTTCAATGCAGCAGGCCCCCTTGGGCGGTGCCAGATCAGCGTGCCACTGCCCGAAGACCGTATCTCCAATCGTGCGGAACTCGGTCTCATTCATTTCGACCTTGGCGTGATAGCCCTGATACACCGCCCCGCCGGAGAGCCCGGCTGAGTTGCGGACGAAGATGCATCGCTCAAGCGTGGCGGCAGAGTCATACACGTATATACCGCCGCCGTTGTAGGCGGCATGGCACTTCTCGAATCGACAATCTGAGGCCTGCAACCGGCTACCGGCATCTGCCACGATACCGCCGCCAGCGAACAGAGCATGGTCAGAGATAAAGCGACAGTCGACGAAGGTCGCCTCGCTGTCGTGCAGGAATACCGCTCCCCCACGCTCAGCCCGGTTGGACGAAAAGATGCAACGGATGAACCGTGGGCTCGCGTGCTCAGTGGCCCAGATACCGCCGCCTTCATACGTGACGACGTTTCCCATGAAACGGCAGTTTTCGATCAGCGGCGAAGCGCCCCGCAGCACCATTCCTCCGCCGACGGTAACGCCCACACCGTACCGGCTCATGTCACCGCTCCCACCAGTAATACGAAATCCTCTGATGACGAGCGAGCCGTTGGCAGAGCCCACACAGGTGATGACCGGCTGATCAAGTGCCACCGCATCGATCACTGTCCGGGAGGGACCGTCCTCGGCATCCAGCACAAGTGCTTGACCACTCAGTCGGATTGCCTCGCGGTACGTCCCGGCTGCCACCACGATCTGATCGCCTGATCGGGAACTATCAATCGCCGCCTGAATCGTCGGGAGATCCCCCGGCACGCGAATCGTGGCCGCGGTTGCCAATCCTGCAGAGGTCAGGGTCGTCAAAATCGGCAGAAGTCGCATGGGCAGCGAGGTATTCATGCCGGGGTTCTCCAAGAAAGACCATTACCGAGCTCCTTCAGTATGATACAACCTGAT
>JASMMN010000113.1 GCA_030748155.1 Phycisphaerales bacterium | reverse complement strand
CACTACAACACAATGAGGTGCATGTCGGACTCGGCGTGTACGTCCTCGTGAGGCGGATGGTGTACGCCGCGGACCATTTCGGTGAGGCCGTGATCGGCCATGTGCTCCCGGGTGCGGGTTTCACAGTACGGTGCGGCCCTCTCGCCCCGGAGCGCCGCCAGCAGGTCGATGGCGATCTGTGACTCGGATTTGCACCACCGCTTCGGGTTGACCGCCCGGTTGAATGACTGGAGCAGTCCGTTGGCATTCTCAAACGTGCCGGCCTTCTCCATCCAGGTCGCTCCCGGGAGGAAGACATCGCAGTGGGAGGTCAGCCCACCGGGCAGGGTGTCGATCAGCACCGTGAACCGACCGCCGTCGATCGACTGCATCAGATCCGGTGTGATCCAGTCGCCCGGGTAGTTCCCGGTGAGCAGCACCCCGCGGATCGACGCCTCGTCCCGCAGGTGTGCATAGAAGGCCTCGGCCTCGAGTACCTGATCGCTGAACGACTTGAGCACTTTGCGGACTCCGCGAGCGTTCGGGGCCTTCTCGGCGCGGATGACGTAGCCGTCGAGCATGGTCTGGTCATTGCCTTCAACGGGCACCGGGCCGATGCCGAGTACGGCGTGCGGGTCAATGCCCCGGGCAAGTTCCGCGAGGTGCCACGCATCTTCACAGGAGAGCATCGGACTGATGAGTACGGCGATGTGGCCGGCGTCCTGCAGGCCGTCGAGCGCCGCTGCCTTTGCCCGCTCCCACGCTTCGTCTGCGGCGTCGTCTGCAAAGCGTTCCGTGTTTTTGATCGCGGGCATGAGGCATCGTTCGTCGCTGTTGATGAAGTGCCAGCCATAACGAACCTCGTCGGTCATCCACCAGCGGTTGACGTCCATGTTCTCGCGCGGCTTGAGGCGGTACACCTCACCTTGATTGTGTTCGACGAGGATATTGTCGCCCGAGGCCGTGAGCCCGTCGATCGAGGGCGTCGATTTGAGGTACCACACGCGCTGCGCGAAGAGGAAGTCCTTGTCGATCATTGACCCGACGGGGCAGACATCGACGACGCAGCCGCTCAGGGGGTTGTCGAGTGCCTTGCCGGGGAAGACGTCAATCGACTCGGTCGCGCCGCGTCCGTCGATCATGAGTTCGCGGGTGCCGGTCACCTCGGCGGTGAACCGAACGCATCGGGTACACATGATGCAGCGATCGCTGTAGAGCAGCACGTGCGGGCCGATGTCCTTCTTCTGCTGTGTGATCTTCTCTTCTTCAAACCGCTTGCACGAGCGACCGTAGCGATAGGCGTAGTCCTGCAGACTGCACTCGCCCGCCTGATCGCAGATCGGGCAGTCGATCGGGTGATTGAGCAGCAGCATCTCCATGACGGCGTTCTGATTGGCGCGGGCCTTCTCACTCTGCGTCGTGACGACCTGGCCGTCAGTGGCCGGGGTCTGGCAGGCCGGGAGCAGTTTCGGGATCGTCTCCAGTTTGCCGTCATTCCGCGGATTCGGCGCCGCGACTTCAGCGAGGCAGATTCGGCAAGACGCGGCGACCGAGAGCCCGGGATGCCAGCAATAGTGCGGGATCTCCAGGCCGTTGGCCTTGGCGACCTCGAGAATGGACTGCCCGTCCTCGAACTCGCAGGCGACGTCATTGATGGTGCAGGTTGGCATGGGGCTCCACTCCCCGCCGCCACCAGTTGCGGCAGGACGACGCATGGTAGCGGAGGCCCTCGGGAGATTGGCTGTGGCACGAAGACCCCTGAACCAGACGTGGGGAGTGTGCTGAGCGTCCGCGTCTCTGTATCGGATCGGGCGAGCCCTGCGAGCCCGCGTCGCACGCCTCCTCAGCGACGCCCCCTCCGGTGCTGGCCGCACAGCCCGGCGACGCCCAGAAGTGCCAAGGCGCCCGGGGCGGGGACCTCGGTGAAGTTGAGGCGGATGCTAGTGAATGTGCCCTCGCCGCTACACGTCCCGCTGTCGTAGGTGACACCTGCAGCAACCGGAGACGCAGCCGCTGCGAGAAGGCACATGCAAACCCCATGATGATGCGGGAAGACCTTCCTTCCCTCCCAGATCCAAGGCTCAAGCCACTGGAGGGCAAAAGGAGAAAGCCTTGGGTCGGCTGCGGCATTCTGGTCGAATCGGACCCTGTTGATCCGGACCGATTGCGGATTTGCGATCGCCCGGTCAGGAGGTCAAGCCGCTTGCCGCCAAGTCCCGGTCTCAGCCTAGTGACGCTTGGTAGCGGAGTGTTGCGAGCGGCTGCGAGAGACTCACTCTAACCCGGTCTTGAGAAGGGACTTCCGTTCAGTTGAAGATGGCCAGATACCCCCCGCCGGCAAGGGCCCAGCCACCTCAAGCTGGGAGCATGTCTGTGGGGGCTCCAATTCCCGGCGAATTGTGCGAGCAATGGCCAATACGGGCGGCCCCGGTCGCCACTCACGTACGCATGAGTGGAGAGGTGGAGTTGATCCAGAATATGGCTGGCAGGCACACAATAATCACTGGAGTTGGCACATGATTAGAGCATTCGATTGGGTGGTAGGCACGATGATGCAAAGGCCCGTTGACGCTATGGCGAATCCGCCCGTAAGGAAGGGCCGGAAGCGTTCATCGAGTCGTCTCGGGGGCCGGCTCTGCCCGCCCCACATTGTGGGTTTCTTGCTCGCGCTTCCGAGCCTGACAACCTTGGCGGAGGAGACCGCGAGCGAGTCGCTGTACTGGGCGTTGGATGGGCCGGTCCCACCAAGCGCTCGATACGTGCGTGCACTACTCTTGAATGGCGCCGACCCGAACATCGTAGACGAGTATGGCGACTCGCCTATGACGCTCGCGCCAGCATGGAGCCATGAACTTGGATCGAGCGAAGTTCTCCAGTTGCTGCTTGAGGCCGGTGGTGATGCCGGGCATCGCAATGAGGAGGCGGAGTCGCCGCTTCATGTCGCGACGGCCGTTTCTGATGTATCCATGTTGGTTGAGGGCGGGGCAGACCCGAATGCCCGCAGCATATTCGGGTGGACACCGCTCTTCTACGTGGCGGGACCTGGTACTGCGGAGGCGCTGCTCGCCGCGGGCGCCGAAGTGGATGCTCGAGATGAATTCGGGTACACGGCTCTTCACTTTGCGGGCACAGCACCAATCGCCAAAGTCCTCATCACCGCTGGCGCAGATGTTCAAGCGAGAAGTGAGCTTGGCGAAACACCGCTCTTTGAGGCAGTCCAACTTTGTCCGGAGGAGGGGGAGGAAGCCCTGTTCGAGGCACTGCACGCAGCTGGCGGTTCGCTTGAGGTGCGTAACACGGATTCAGAGACGCTCCTCCATGCTGCTGCCGCGAACGCGGATTGCGAGAACTCCTTGCAGTGGCTTATTGAGAACCAGTTTGACGATGTGAACCCGGTTGACGGCATCGGGCGAACACCCCTCAGCCATGCTGCCGAACGGAACCAGAGCTTGACTGTGCTTGACCATCTGCTCCAGGCGGGAGCGAATCCTGCGACTCGCTGTCAGAAGGGAAGATTGCCGTTGCACTGGGGGGCTCGCGGGAACGCCAATCCGGCGGTTGTGTCAAGGCTTCTTGGGTTGCAGGGCGATCCAGATGTGGTCGACCAGAACGGCGTGACGCCACTCATGATCGCTGCGGCGAGAAACGAAAACCCGCGAGTGGTGAGGATGCTCCTGGACGCCGGCGCCGATGTCAACGCGACCATGTCGAGCGGACTGAAAGCAACGCCTGTCACGCTTGCCTTGAGATTCAACCCTGCTGCGAGGGACATCGTGCCGAAGTTGATCGCAGCAGGTGCGGACCTCTCGATCCTTGACAGTAATGGCCTGACCCCACTCATGTGGGCAGCAGCCCGCACTGATGATGTAGAGTCGCTTCGGTATCTGCTCACGGCCGGGGTTGATGTTGATGCTCGAGGCGCGTCTGGCCGGACGGCCCTCATGCAGGCCGCTGCTTTTTCGACAATTCCTGATGCAGTAGCATTGCTGTTGAACGCGGGTGCCGACGCCACACTTCAGGATGAGGAGGGTGCCAGGGCCATCGACCTGGCGCACGCCAATGAGCACCTCGCGGGCGACGAAGTGCTCTGGAGGTTGAACGACCTGAGCTACTGACTTGACAGGCCGCCATCGAGCGACGCTTGGCGGAACAAGGCGTCTCCGATGGCGGGATCATGGGTGTCCAGTGCCACCAACAGTGCCCATGCGGTCCCTTGTGATGGCTGATTCTCAAACTCACCAATGGCATACGACAGCCGAGTGGGCTTCTGAAGCCGTGCTTGCCGGTCCTCGCCTCCGGGCACCCACGGAATTCGACCGCCGTGCCGAATGGCAACGCGAGCGCGGGAGTTGACTGCCAACTCCGGTCGCCTCAGGAGTGCTTCAGCAGTTGTTGAGGTGGGCAGCATTGGCGGCGTGATGCCAGCAATGCCGGCACACTCCGTCTGAGCGCGGGCATCACACCATGAGTATGTTCCTGCTACTGCAATGATCTTGCCAGCGGTGTCATATCCATCTGTCTGCAGGCGGTTCACGAGCGGAAGGATGGTTGCCGGGTTGTACGGGTCACGGTTCGCTGCTTTGAGGCAGTCAGCCAATGACGCGCCATCAGGCGCTGGCAAGGTTGGAAGGGCTTCGGTGACAGGCTCGTGAAGGACCGCCGCAGCGAGCTGGTTGAGGCCACTGGCGCGGAGTGCCTGTGTGAGCCTCATCTTGGCTTCTGCAGCCTTGCCAGAGTGCAGCGCCGTCCACAGCAAGGTTGCCCCAAGGCTCTCCGGGTTGTCTGCTGAGCGGCTGACAATGCCAAGGAGTTCGTCGATCGGAGGCAGGCCGCACGCGATTCCCGTCGTTGGCGCGATGACCACGACCTTGGCGATCGGCCTTCCGCGTCGATCTTCCCCGACTTGCGCTTCGAAGGCAGTCCATGCCCCCGTAACAGTGCCGCTGGCAGCAGCGCGGCGGGCCAGTGCTGCGAGTGCCTTTTGCACTGGCGCTGGCTGCCTGCGAAATGCAGGTTCCAAGGCAAGGAGCTGGCCCGCTCTATGTTGGATCATCTCGGCCTTGGCCTTGGCGGCGGCCTTGCGAAATGAGGTCTGCAAAGAGTCGCGGCTTGAGGTCGCGCCGGTCGATTCAGCGCAACTGGCGGTCCAGAACCCATCCGGAGTCGTCTTGATCCCTGAGGTCACGGCCGACCGTGTCACGGACGCCACCCAATCGGTCGGCGGTTCACCCACTGCCTGCGTGCTTGCCCGAGAGGCAAGCACGCAGGCGAGGCAAAGAAGCGATCCGCAGCCGATTCGGGCCCACGGACGGCTACTCAAGGCCATCATCGTCACCCTCAGCGCCTTCGCCAGATCCACTGCCGCCGCTGGCGATGGGGGTTTGGCCGCCCGACCCGGGCGCAGTTGGTGGCGGCGCAGTTCGCCCAGCCCCCCCACGGGATCCCGCAGTCTTGTTCAGGGCAACTCGCAGGCTGTTCGCCTGATCAGCCGATGCGGGCGACCATTGCCGTACGACGACGTAGAACTTCGCCTTTGATATCGGATGGGTCACCTCACCGCTCCATATGGTCGTGATGCCTGCGATATCAAGTGACTCTGCGACGGTGTTGGTCACCTCCTGGAAGGACTCAGCGTTCTCGTAGATGGAAGACTCATTGCCAGCAGCATCGGCAAACTCTTGAAACGACTCCGCTGAATCAAGACTGCTGCTGACCCCGACCATCTCGCCCGCAAAGGATCGGATCGCTCCATCGGCTGCCACTTTGGCCTTTCTGCGAGCAGTCTTCATTGAGTCACGGCTCTTGGTCTTCGGTACGCCGTGCCCAAACGCCACCACGCAGACATTGCCGTTCTCGTCGACGCGTTGTTGAACGCCGTACGTGCATGCCAGCTGGTCAGGACCAGGCAGCTGCTCGCGGAGCGGGGGCTTCTTGCCAGCTTCCTTCTTTGATGGCCCGCCACCGCGACCGAGCATCGCCGAAGCCATCTGCCGCGTCTTCTCGGTGTAGGCACATACGACGTAGATTTCACCCTGGCTGCTGCTCGGCTGGCACTCAAACGTCTTGAATGCGGTGAGCCCGGCGACTTCGTTGCGTGCCATCGTTGAGATTGCATCGCTGAATCGGCGATCGGCCAGGAGCGCCTTCGCTACCGTCTCCGCCTTTGCTTGTCCTTCTGGCGTCGAAGTATCGATGTCGCGGCTGGCCAACTCTTGATCCAGTTCGTTGTGGAGGAGCATCATGCCCTTATCAAACAACGACAGATCAACCGGTTCGCTCGCGGCGGCGTTGGCTGCCTCAATGTCCTTCCACTGCGCCGACTCGTCCGGCTCCACCACACTCTCTGTCATGGTCCGACTGATGCTCTGTCCGAGGTACTCGGACATCTGCTTCTTGGCGTCGAGCAGCGCCCGGGTGAAGGCGATCTTCCTCGCGTTCAAGTACCCCCGCTTGCCAGGTTTGGCGCGGATGGCAGCGGTTCCAACACTGATCTGAAGCTTGCCGCCCTTGTTGGGCCCTTCCGACCAGCCTTTCTTCGCCAGAAAGGCATCCACCTTCGATTGGCAATCTTCTTGCACGACCTCACTTCCGCCAGACTCTGTCGAAGCCTGATCCTGCGCAGTAGCCACGCCTGTGATGGCTATGGCTGCAGAAACTGTGATTGTCCAGAACTTCATGGTTGGGTACTCCTTTGTTTCTCGTTTGCTCTCTTGCCTTCGGTTCATGGAAGGCGGACTTGGTTAATGCACCACTCGCGATATGCCGGCCGCTCGGCCGGTGTGACATATCGAGCGCCGCCAACTAGATACCTGCGAAAGGTGTCATGGACGGTTTCTGGTTTGACACGAACGACAGACTCAAACTGCGTCCGGCCGTAGTCATAGGTCTTCACCCGCATCGACAGGCTTGTGATGGCATCATCTTTGGCAAGATTGAGATAGGCCAGCATGTCAGCGGTGTCTGTAAGCGCGAATCGCTCGCGCACGCGAGGCATGATGGATTCAGCCCAGCGAGCAGCCTTGTCGTAGACGTTTCGCTTTGCCATTGCTTGGGCATCCCGACTTGACTGTGTCTCCGAATCGGCGATGGCGGAGTACTTCCAGTCCGTGTCCTGCTTGACTACCACCGGGGGGGCAGGTGCAGGCGGTGTGGGCTTCGGACTGCTGCATCCTGTCACCGTGGCCGCTGCGAGCAGGGACACAGCCAGGCTTCCGTGGATAGTGATTCTCATGGCATTTGCTCCATTTTCTTGGTGCGGTAGAACTTCAGGAATTTTGGCAAGGTGTCTGCAAGCCAGATCTGGCCTGCGATCTGCCCGTCGTAGTCATCTGCTCGCACGACTCGCTGCTTGTTGGTTGCTGCCTGCCCAGAGGCACAGGCTGGCGTTCCGTCGGGCGCCAGAAGCGAGATTGCCAAGTGACAGTTGATATCGAGCGTCTTCTCGATCGAGCGGTGTTCATGCTGAACTACAGGGGCCTCAAGCGACGTCACTTCAAGGTGAAGGGTGTAGGGCGGCTGATGACTCACGGGGCTTCCGGACGCTGGAACTGGAAGGGCCCCGCGGTAGGCGGCGTCATCGACAAACTTGGCCTTGTGGAAGGCTGCGATCTTTCCCGCGAGGTACGGTGGCGTTTCAACAGGAAGCTCCGGGTGCCGCGAGACCTCCGCGAGGAGCATGAGTTGGGCGTCAGTATCTGAAAGCGGATGGTCGCCAGGTGCCTCCGCCGTGACTGCGAGGGAGCCAAGGGACAGTGGGTCGGTGCGGCTGGCGTTACGCCCGTACAGCGGGACAACGGCACCCATATCAACCAGTGTTGTGGGGTCGACGTCCTGGGCCCACTCTATGACGTCGAGATACCACTTCCTGCCCTCTTGTTCGGCGACTCGGGCCAGACCCACATTTCGCAGAACGGTTGTGATGCGGCCGCCGTCGGGATCGAGTGGCAACTTGCCGACTTCCGCACAGATTGGCACGATCTCACCAACCGTTGCGACTGCAGGATCGAAAAACTCGACCGCCACTTCAGCTTCATCTGCGTCGGTGATCCGGCCCGTGACATCGATCGGGTCATAGGTGTCCGTAAGATGCTTGATGGCGGAAGGGATGATTGCCTCAGACACCGAGTTGGCCAGTTCATCATCGAGCGAACCCAAGAGGCACTCGCGAATGACCTGATTGTGATCCGAGGCGGGCATCAGGGCCGGCTTTCCTGACGTGGCCGACCATTCAATTTCTGCCCCGCTTGCGGCGCGCCCTGAAGTTGCGGAAGCGAGAGTGAGATGGGGATC
Organism: Phycisphaerales bacterium; assembly: GCA_030748155.1. Lineage (GTDB taxonomy): Bacteria > Planctomycetota > Phycisphaerae > Phycisphaerales > SM1A02 > UBA12567. The sequence goes on along the minus strand of JASMMN010000113.1, from coordinate 6,326 downwards.
AATACCGGTCATCACGAGACCGCCGCCGAGTCGCCACATGGAGTTCTTTCGCGACTGCTGTAGCCGCTCAGTCCGCGGAGCGATGTAATGGGTGTACTGATGAGCTGGCGCAGCGAGGTACAGCGTGAGGACTCGATCGGGGCGAACAAGAGACTCATAGAACAACGGGTCTCCAGCCCGCTGCTTCAGGTTGAGCGCCGCGTTCATGCGTGACTTCGCTCGCTTGATCGGCGCAAGCGAGCCGGCTGGCGACAGGACGCGATAACGGCCAGTTTGCGCAAGTGCAGCTGAAGCGCGACTGGCAAGGAAGGGTTGGTAGATCGGTGATTCGCCGTCAGTGCCCCCAAGACGCGCTTCCAGTCGCGCTTCGTCCTCTGCGATGGGTCGCAGCCGGGGGTGGGTGAGGAGGCTGGGAGACAGCACCACTCGGCCAACTGTAGTCAGCGTGCTGCCAAAGCCGGTGCTGGGGAGGTACCCCTGAAGGACCGTCCAAAGCGAGTTCGCCAGCACGTCGGCGTCACCATGAGCTACCTTCGCGAGCGCGTAACGGGGTTGGCTCTCAACGACCTCCACCACGAAGGCCCCATCTTGGGTTGCAAGCCGGCTGCCCGGAAACAGGCCGTCGGTCCGGCCGCGGTTGAGAAGAAACAACCCTTGGCTTCGGTCAATCCTGCGGACCACATGCGTTTCAGAGACCGTCCCGTTGAATTGATTCAACATGCGAGTGACCAGCCGGTTCACTGCGTGCCCTGCGAGGTTCATGTGCATCGACGCGCGTGAGACTGTTTGATAGCCGGGAAGTCCGTCAGAAGTCGTTGTCCCATCCGGGACGTTGAACGCGTCGCCAGTGAGGGAGTACAGACCCCGTTCTGCGATCGGAAGATTCTGGCCGGGCTCCAGGAGCGAGCCACGGGCTGTTGTGTCATGATCGGACGCAAGCAATTCGATGTCCGAGTAGACCAATTGCCCGGTTCGAGGATCGACAAGTTGGAGCGATACGCCGATCTCCGGCGCCCGCATGACCCCCTTGACGACGCTGTTGGACGTTGTGTCGAAGGCGTCCATGTACCACTGGGATTCGTTCGCCCCCTCGATCGCCAGCACCATCATGAGGATGTCGTCCGGGAGTTCCGCGTATACATCTACAGGGCGAGCGAAGTGCGAGAAGCTGGGATGGCCATCGATGCGGTCGATCACTTCCTTCGAGATACGACCGGCGTGTTGGCCGATCTCGGCTTGCGCGCCATCCCCCAGATAGCGTTGCAGCACGGTGGTGTCGAACCCATTGGCTCGCTCGCCAAGCACTTGCCCGATGAAGACAGATGTCTCTGCAAGGCTGCTCGTGCCGAGCAGAAGCAGGGCGAGTACCGCCGAGATGGGGTGCCGGAGTCTCACGTGGCTACTCTGCTACTGCAATTGTCATTGACAAACTACTGCCCCGACGCTGCATTCCATAGTCGAGGTCTTCATCATCGAGCCAATCGCCAAACTCATCTTCGTAGTACTCCTCGAAGAGGTCGGCGAAGTCGGATGGTGTGCCAACAAACGTGATGGTGAAGTCTTGGATGCCGCCTTCCTTGCCGTACTGCACTTCCTTGACCTTGGGTAACGCTTTGAGTAGGTCGCGGACCTTTCGGCCGTGGCGATTGGCGCTTCGCTTCTTCATTCCATCTGGCGTCATCATGGTGAGCCGAATCATCATGCCGTTCTTGGCCATGTCTTTGAGCTGACGGATGGTCTTCTCGATGAGTGGCTCAAGTTTAGGCTTGGCTTTATTGATAGCTTGAAGGCGTGCGGACTTGGGAGAATCGCCATTGGCGACTATGCCGGGCAGTATGACCGTGCCCATGGTTTCGCCAGTGCTCCCCATGACGACTTGAACAAAGACGTTGACCTCATACTGATCGAATACGCCGTCAGAGTCTTTCCCTTTCGAGGTGACCTCTGCCGTGCCTTTGACGAGGATGTCCGCATCAATGCCGCATTCAGCGGCCAGTCGCGCATCAAGCGGCGCATCGGCGCCAGCCTCCTTCATCATCTTTTCGTACACGGCCCACTGCTCGGGAGCCTGTGTCTTTCGAGTGATCATCCGCTGATGCACGTCAATGGGGCGAATGTACCAGGGGGGCTGTGAGAACAGATCATCAATCACCATGCGGACGACCGAGTCCTCAAAGGGAAGAAGCACCTCATCAAGTTGCTCCTTGTGAATCACGGCGACCTTCGGCTTTCCGACCTGCGACATGAGCATGCCGATGTTCTGGGCGGTATCGACGATTGCCTCGCGGCTGACGCGAGCGCGGATTGTGACGCGGTACTCGCTGTCGTCGTGATCTTCCTCAAGCAGGTCGTAATTCTGCAAGCTACCCTGCGGCATGGCTTCGTAGACCTGGTCAAGAACGAGTTCGCCGTCCTGAACGACCTTCTCGCCCTGTATGGCGACGCCCAGCGCCTTCTTGAGCGCTTCCATCGTCGCCGCTTTGACAGCTTCTTGGCGGGAATAGTTCACATTGCCCATGTACTCGGCGACTCCAACCACGACCACGACGATCATTCCATCGGCGTCGACCGACGGGCTGGTTGCTGTGGTGTCTGAGGCGTTCTTCTGATCCACCGTGGACGGCGGCGACGGTTGCGCCGGCGAGTCGGGCGGCCTGGCGGCCGGTGCTGTGAGCGGCAACTTTACACCTCTGACGCGGTAGAAGCCTCGCTCTCCACCTTCCTCGATCTGCCAACTGCCCATGTCTTCGATTCCGATGAGGAACGACTGCATCTGCGACTTGGTTGTGCTCTTGAAGAAACTCTCGAATGCCACCTCGTCATTCTTTGAAACCTCAGATTCCGAGAGGAAGGTGGCGCCAGAGATCGACTGACCCGTGAGCAGTTCGCCGATGAGCCGATCGGCGATGATGCTTGCCGCGTTTCGGGATTTGCGTTTGGCCGCAAGGCCGGGCTCTGAGGTGATCGCCTCACCGACGGCGACAACCCAGGTCTCGTTGAGCTTCGGTTTCGGGATAAGTACGCATGAGTCACCCTCGTAGAGGTAGGGGTTCTTGGCGAACACTGCCTGGATTCCGGCATTGAGATGCTCCGCCTGCCGGTCTTGGGCTGCTGCGGATGATGCAAGGATGCCGAGCGTGGCAGCGAATAGCAGGAAGCTCCGGGGGCGTTTCATTGGTCTACTCCGAATAAGGTGCTTCGAACAAATGGGCCGTTCGAAAGCATGTGGTTGATCTGTGTTGGGGTCAGGGCCAAGTCACAGGCGTCCAAAATGTCACTAGCGGTCAAGGCGGGAGAGTGCATCGTTTTTGGCGTCATCCAGAGCTGCATGCTCATTTCAGCAACCTCCTCCGATGCCAATGCTGGCATTGATTGAGTTGCAGCCCTCATGGTGCTCATCATGTCACCGTGTTCGAGGAGTGCCATCACGGCGGCGGGGTTCTCATTGATGCTCTCGTTCAGGGACATGCCGGATTCGATCATTGCCTTCGCCGCCTCGTGGGAAACACCAATCCATGCCAGCGCCTCATTTCCATGTGCGTTGGCGAACCTGTCAAGGTCGGCGCTGTCACCCGTCGAGACGGCGGCTTGCCAGTCGGACAGCAATGCTTCCATATGCGATTGGGCGCACGTGACGAGTTTGGCACACTCGACCATGTCAGGAATCGGCGGGGTATCGTCCGCTTGTGGTGAGATGTCGGCAACGAATGAGTCGGTTGGGAAACGGTATTGGCCGGACGGTGAAGGCGAGCGTTGTCCGCAGCCCACCACCATCGAGACACTGACCAATGCCACCAAGCCGAAGGCTTGGTGGTGTCGTATCAGTGTTGGGGGGAGCCCTGCTGGGCTCCCCCCGTCCTGATCCGTGCGGTCATGTAAAGGTGACATCTTCACCGATGGCCGAAGTCGCGGCTTTGTCTGCGAGCTGTTTGCTTCGCTCCTTGGTCGGGGGTTCGATCCCCTCCGCCTTGCCGAGGTCCGCGATGGCCGAGGCGATTGAACTGGCGTTCTCAGCAATTGGAGGAAGGTCGTCGGCTATCGATCTTGCATCCGCAACTGCAACCTTTGCGGCCGCAAGGGCATCGCTCCCTGCGAAGTAGTTAAGTACGGCGTTCGGGTTGTCCATCACCTTGTCGCCAGCCGCCAGTCCAGCAGTGACCATGCTCTTGCCGCTTTGCGCGATACCCACTATGGCATAGGCAAGGCCCGCAAACTCGTCCATATTGTCCTTGACCCACTGCTTCTGGGGCGAGGTCATGGTGCTTGGATCGATCTTTTTGGCGGCTCCAGCTATCTGAGCGAGCCCCTCGGCTGTCCGGGCGTTGGATTTGATTTCAAAGAGGCGAGCGAACTCATCTGCAAGTGTCTCCGTTCGAGCGCGAAGGTGGGATGTCATCTGCGATGTGGTCTTGATATAGAAAAAGACCTGCTCAAGCTCATCAGAGGGGGCGCCAGCGATCTCGAAGGAGAGGTCCAGTCCTAGCGCGTTCTGGACCAATGTCCCCACAGGGCCTGGCAGCCCCGACATAAGATCGCCGCAACCAACTTGCAGTGAAGTAGTTGCGCCTAAAGCAGCGGCCAAGCACAGCGAAGCCGCAGTACGCACATTGACGGGCAGCATATGAATCTCCTCTTTTCTTTCTTGATGGCTAAATAGCTGGGGCGAGCCACGACCTGCAGCACGATGCGGGTCGCTGTTGAGGCACTACCGCCCAATGGGTACGTGCGTTGGAGCGGTCAGTCCGGGGCAGCAGATAGTCCGTGAAACTCTCAAAATTGAGCTGTACGGTGTGAAGTGGCAGGCCTTGGGGCGTCCTCGGCTGCAGAACGAGGGCGGCACGGGCGGCTGTTGACCATCTTCAGACCTCGATTCTCCGTCACTCCGCCCATAGAATTGAATGCCCGGGCCGGGTGCGGTGTACGCATCAGTACTGAGAGGTGACGTGGTGGCTCAAATGGTGGGTCGAGCAGCGTGGGGCAAGCAAAGGAGAACGTCGTATGCCAACGAATCGACTTGGGGTGATGTGCTGGCTGTGCGTGGGGCTGGCCGCTGAGTGCGTCTACGCTGACACGCTGGTTCGCCAGGATGGCCGGGTGTACGAGGGCGAGCTCGTCTCACAGACCGCGACGTATGTCCAGTTCAAGACGAAACTTAGTGGTAACTCCAAGTGGTGTGTTGTGCCTATCCCGATGACGGATGTGCTGAGAATTGACGAAGAGCCTGGCGATCAGGCCGTTGATCAGCCGGAGGCAGCACCGCCCAGCGCCGGGGCGTCGGTCGAGGGTGACCATCGTGTCGAAGACGTGCTGGCCCGAGGAAGCGGCAGGAGTGAACGTGAAGCGATCGACAACGCCTTGCGGGCTGCCGTAGAGCAGGTTGTCGGGCTCCTGATCACTGGAAGGACGCAGGTTGAGAATGTGCAGGTCGTGGAGGATCGCCTGATCAGCCACGCCAATGGCTTTGTCCGAACGTACACACCCGTTGGGGCGGTGCGAAACACCGGAACGCCATCTGATCCTCACTTTGAAGTTCGCATTCTCGCTGAGGTGGAGATCACCAAGATCTTCGAGCAGTTGAAGTCGGAGAATGTCGAGTTCCGCGAGAGTTTCGACGCCGAGTCCATCTACGCGAGGGTGACAACCAAGCAAAACCGGGACAAGGCCGCTGCCGAGACGTTGGCCGAGGTCTTCGCCGACTACCCCAACAGAGTGTGGACGGTCAAGCCGGTAGGCAAGGTGCGTGAGGCTGGGTTCACCGAGTCCGGCGAAGTGATACTTGCTGCGAAGGTCCGGTTCGAGAAGACGAAAGGGCAGTGGGCGTCGTTTGCCGGTGACCTCAAGCGTGTACTTTCGAAGATATCAACCGGGAAGGACCGGATTCGGACCAGTCGCACGAAGTACAGCCTGGCTGGTTCAGCCCCGAGCCAGTTCGTCGAGCAACTCAATGATCCGCCGGAGGTTCGAGCGAAGATGGGCCTGCAGGACAACTGGGGACTGACGTCCATCGATCATCGGAATCGAAAGCAACTTCGTCAGTATTGGCCTGTTCTTCGTGACTACTACCATCCACTCCAGAGTGACAAGCAGATCGGCTATGAGGACATGGTCGTGCTGGTAGATCAGGAGCAGCGGTCAGCAGACGTCTGGGCGGTTCCTGAGATGGCGTGGAATGAGGTTCACCAGGCGGTGGCACGACCGCCGGAGGTGTTCGTATCACTGGTGGACGAACGAGGTAGCGACATTGGTCGGCCACTCTTCGGACGTGAGCAGCAGGTCTTGGAAGGACGATCGTGGTCCGGGCCGGGGAACTCCTCGTACGGGTCGTA
>JASMMN010000112.1 GCA_030748155.1 Phycisphaerales bacterium | reverse complement strand
AAGACTTGTTCAAGCGAACAGAAAAATGGCGTGATACGCTGGGCATGGCCGCATACACAGCCCCCGATGAAGACCCGCCGATCCACGCACCGGAGAGCCCCTCGGCGGCTGAAGTCGATCGCCGACTCGACCAAGCCGACCAGTACCTTGCTTCGGTGCAGGGCACGAGGAACCAGCGTTTCAAACAACAACTGCTGCAGATGGCAGGTCTGCTGACCCCAGCAGCGACCGGAGTCACTCTTGGTGTGCTGATCGAAGGCTGGTGGATCGCCATTCCCATCGGCGTTGTCGCCGGGCTGCTTGTGTTGGTGTTTCTCCGGATCATGAACCACCGACACCGCCGGCAGTTGGTGTCTTTGGCGGAAAACTTGTCGGCCGAAGGGGTTGTTCTTGCCAAGCGACGGCATGACATTTCTGCGTTTCGCCATGCTCAGATAGAGCGAGAGTCGCGACAATCCAGAGATGCGCAGCACAAGTCGATGCGAGAGAACCTTGCCAAGAGAATCGAACTGGCTGGCCCCCGCTCGCAACGACGACTGGAGAAACTTGAAAACATCCTCGAGGATACACTTGAAACAGCCAAATCGAAAAAAATCGCGACAACGCAAGAGGCAACCGCCACTCGAGACAGTTCGGTTGCAGCCACCACCAACCAGGCAGAAGAGAACCGCCGATCACTGGAGCACTCAACCGAGAACGCGTTGAAAACCGCGGCCGAATCGCATTCCTCCGAGTGGTCTGCGGCAATCGATGCTTGGGGACAGCAGCAGGAACAGATTCAAGACGACCTCCGTCGTATCACACACCTGCAGTCGTTCCTGGCACCGCATTGGCCGTCGTGGGATGCGGACTGGGCAAACCAGTCTTTCCCAACTGAGTTTGCCGGGGACATTGGAATCGGTCGCATTCGCTGTCATGTGACCGAACTCCCCTCGGGCCTCCCGCAGGATGCCCGCCTTGTGTGGACCGGTCCCGAGTTGATCGAGTTGCCTGCTGCGATCGACTTTCAGGGACGCGGCTCACTGATCATCGAGACAACCGAACAATCACATGCCGAAGGCATCGCGATCATGCAAGCGTTGCTCGCAAGGGTCTTGACGACGATCCCGCCTGGGCGGGTTCGCCTGACCCTCTACGACCCCATCGGACTTGGCCAAAGTTTCGCTGGCTTCATGCATCTGGCTGACAACGACGAGGCGTCCATATTGGAGCGGACCTGGACCGAACCTCACCACATCGAATCCAAACTCGGCGACATCACCGAGCACATGGAGACGGTCATTCAGGCCTACCTCCGCAATGAGTACGACTCACTTGAGGCCTATAATCGCGCAGCCGGACAGATCGCCGAGCCGTATCACCTGCTCATTCTCACTGACTTCCCCGAGGGCATCACCGATAACGCAACCAAGCGGCTCGCAAGCATCCTCACAAGTGGACCTCGGTGCGGCGTGTTCACCTGCCTGCTGCTCGACCCCGCCAAGGAACTTCCGGACGCGCTGCAGGAATTGGATTGGGATGCCGCCCGAGTCCAGTTGACCAAGGGCGATCGGGGCTGGAGTATCACCGAACCGCCACTCGGCGACTTTGAGTTCATCCCGGACCACCCACCGGACGACTCGACCTTGACCACCATCGTTCAGCGTGTTGGCGAGGTCGCATCTGGTACCCACCGGGTCGAAGTGCCGTTTGAACTCATCACGCCAACCGAAGCGGAGCAATGGACCCGCTCCTCCACCGATGAGTTGCGGGTGACGCTCGGACAGAGCGGCGCCAACAGATTTCAGGAACTCAGGCTCGGCCGAGGGACAACCCAGCACGCACTTGTCGCCGGCCGGACCGGCTCGGGCAAATCGACCTTGCTGCATGTCCTCATCACGAACATGGCGTTGTGGTACTCGCCAGATGAACTTGAACTGCATCTCATCGATTTCAAGAAGGGCGTCGAATTCCAGACCTACGCCTCGCACACACTCCCCCACGCCCGCGTCATCGCCATCGAGAGTGATCGGGAGTTCGGGCTGAGTGTGCTCCGGCGACTCAATGAGGAACTCCGACGCCGAGGCGATCTGTTCCGCGAAGCTGGTGTCCAAGATGTGGCTGGCTGGCGATCGCACCACGATGAGCCGATGCCCCGCGTGCTGCTGATCGTCGACGAGTTTCAAGAGTTCTTCGTTGATGATGACGCGCTCGCCCAAGAGGCGGGCCTGCTCCTGGATCGACTGGTCAGGCAGGGTCGCGCCTTCGGCATTCACGTCCTGATGGGCTCGCAAACGCTCGATGGCGCGTTCTCGCTGGCCAGAAGCACACTGGGGCAGATGGGCGTCCGCATCGCCCTCCAGTGCGCCGAAGCCGATTCGTATCTCATTCTCAGCGACGAGAATCCCGCTGCAAGACTGCTGCGACGACCCGGCGAGGCCATCTACAACGATGCCGGCGGAAAGATCGAAGGCAACTCCCCCTTCCAAGTAGTTTGGCTCGATGACTCCCAGCGGGATGACGCCCTCGATGCGATCGCCACCCTTGACGCCGATCGATTCCCCGATGCCAAGCGAGATCAGTTTGTCTTCAAAGGCAACATTCCTTCGCTGCTTCACACGGACCAGAACATCGAAACCATGGTGGCCGAAACCCGCTGGCCCGCCTCCGCCCCGCTCGACATCACCATGGGAGATCCGATCGCCATCACATCGCAGACCTCGCTGCCACTGCGTAATCGAACAAGCTGCAACACACTGCTCGTCGGACAGCACCCTGAGTCGGGCAATGCGTTGCTGACTGCCGCACTGCTTCAAGCCGCCGCGACACTTCCCCCGACCACATCGCCCGATCAGCATGGCCTCATGGTCTGGCTCTTCGACGGCACGCCCTCGGATGCCTTGTTCGCGGGACGGATCGCCTCCTTTGGCGGAGATCTACCGCATCAGGTGACCCGTGTCACAACCAAGAACGTCGAGAACGAAATGCAGATACTCGCAGACATCCTCGCCTCCCGCAGCGACGGTGACCACACCAACCGTGCAACGATTCTGCTCCTCGGTCTACAGCCTCACCGCATTGCCCCACTTCGATTTGCCGAGGACGATTTCTCGTTCTCGCCAGAAGAATCCGCCGTGCGACCCGACAAGCAGTTCGCAGACATCCTGCGAGACGGTCCTCTTGTCGGTATCCATTCCCTGCTCTGGTTCGACGGGCTGAACAATCTCAACCGCTGCCTGAGCCGAGCGAATCAACGAGAGTTCGACCTCAAGGTGCTCTTTCAAATGAGCGCCAATGACTCGGCCCAATTGATCGATACGACCGCAGCCGCAGACCTCGGGGCCAATCGTGCCCTGCTCCATCTGGATGACATCGGCTCCATCGAGAAATTCAGGCCTTGGGCCATGCCCGATGAGCAGTGGCTCGCCGAGATCGCTGCCCGGCTCTCTGGCAAGCGCCGCAAAGGCCGATAACACCTCTTCCGCCGACCTGAAAGAGACCCCACAAGCATCATCCTGCCCCGATTTGCCGAAAGGCCTCACACGGGACGCCGGTTTTCCCAATAGATGGGGGCAGAGGGCATCCGCTGCGGAATTGGTCATCGAGACCGCCCATCGCCCTTCAGTCCTCGGCACGCACCACTCAGGAGTGATCAGATGCATTCTCACCAGAGCCCGTCCTCGACCAGCGTACAAGCCACCATGCTTCTTCTAATCGGCAATTCCTGGGCTGTGTGTACGCGAACCCCTGTCCCCATCATCCTTGCACGCTTCCCACAGCGTCAGGATGCCGTACGCTGGCAGCAGGACCATGAGGCCCGGGTCCGGCCACAGGCAGCCTGACATACGGGGACCGAAGGATGAGGAGAACCGGGTAGACTCTCGCATTCCTCATGCTGCATGCGAAATGGTCCAATCTCATCCCGTTGGCACTCACTGGCTTGGTTCTGCACGGATGCAATCAGGTTGAGCGGGCACGGCCTCGCCCGAAAGCATCCTCCTCGATCAAGGAACTCGAGGGCATGCAGGTCGCGAGCATCCTTCGGGGCACAGTCGGCGCGGAAACGGTCATCCTCGGATGGGACAACAGCAGCAGCCCGACCCACAAACCAATCAAGATCCGTGGATATGGGCTCGTGGTCGGACTCGACCAAACCGGCTCAAGCGATATTCCACCAGATGTCCGAGGCTACATGCTCCAGATCATGGCTCGTCAGGGCATCGGAAGCAAGCAAATCGGGTTTGGAGACTTCTCCCCGGAGGACATGCTCGAATCACCTGATACCGCCATCGTCATCGTTGAGGGCACCGTGCCGCCAGGAGCGGTCGGCCGAACACGAACCCCACCGAGCGCCATCGGTCGGCCACCCGAAGTCATGCCCGGCACCACGTTTGATGTGCGAGTCTACGCAGATCCGCGGACTGGAACCACCAGCCTCGAAGGGGGCCGGCTGTACACGACCGATCTCAGCCCCGGACCGCTGCTAACTGGAAGCCGCCAAGCCAAACGGCTTGGGCAGGCTGCCGGCCCGATCTTCCTCAACCCATTCATCGAAAGCGAAGACGTTGCCACCGGAGACATCAATACCCTCAATGGTCGCATCCTCAACGGTGGGCAGGTCCTTGAGGACATGCCACTGAAACTTCGACTGATCAATCCGAGCCACTCACGGGTACGGGTCATTCAGGATGCGATCAACCGCCGGTTCCCAATCGAGCGAGGGCAGACGGCGCCGACCGCGCGAGGGGTCAGCGACGCCATGCTCGAACTGACGATTCCGCCTTCCATGCGGGATGACCCGGACTCGTTCGTACGTATCATGCAACACGTGAGTTTGCGGCAGATTGACACAGATCGCATCGCCAACACGACCCGCCGAGCCCTGCAACGTGATCCGTCTGACGCCGCCCATGCCTTCTGGCGATGGGTGGCCCTTGGTCCCCAGTCGCTGCCCATTGTGCGGAGAATGTACGACTACCCCGAGGCCCTTCCTAGGCTGGCCGCCCTCAGAGCCGGCGCAGAACTGGCCGATCCGATCGCTGCAGTCTCACTGCGGCAAATGGCCCGAGAAGGCAGCCTCGCTGAGCGACTCGAAGCTACCACCCTGATGGCCAAACTCCCGAAAGACCCACGCTCCGAAGAAGTCCTGCGGGATCTGCTCAACGACGAAAACATCGAAGTTCGCCTGCGAGCCTATGAAGCCCTTGAGAAACTCCAGTCACCGGTCGTGCGACGAATATCGATTCCGGGCAAATTCGAACTGCATGAGATTCCCTCAGCCTATAACGCAATCTACGTCACGCAGATCCAGCGGCCTCGCATCGTGCTCTTCGGCGATGTGGTCGAGATTGTGCGGCCACTGACGCTGGGGCTGTGGAACAACAGCCTCCTGGTGCGAGAAGCCGAGGATGAGGACCGGATCGAGGTCTTCTACCGAGCCTCGCCGATGGGACGGCCTGAGATCAACCGTGTGAAACCAACCCTGCATGAGTTGACCTTGCTGCTCGCCCACGATCCAACGGTCGAAGACCCCTCGCCCGGCCTCGATCTCACCTACAGCGAGGTCGTCGGCGTCCTGCATGCCCTGTGGCGGCGGGAGTATGTCGTCGCCGATTTCAAGGCCCAGCAGGACCGTGTTATGGCCGAACTTCGCCGCTCAGCCACGATGACCGACTACCAGCCCCGCCCCGAGTGATTCCGGGGAAGGCCCTTCAAAGTCGAAAAACCCGCTTCTTGGCGTTCTACCAGACATCGAGTCGACATATAGTGGGGCCTGCTGGCGACGGGTGCTCGCCGGCACGCCCTTCAACACGCCGTCCAAGAGGGACGGAGGCCGGACATGGAGGTCCACCCACGCGATGCGTCTGAGCAACGTCACCGTCTCCGGATTCAAGTCATTCGCAGATACCGTTGAATTCCGCTTTGACGAGCCCAAGGTGGGCGTCGTCGGGCCAAATGGCTGCGGAAAGTCCAACGTCGTCGATGCGGTGAAGTGGGTGCTTGGCGAACGCTCGGCCAAGAGCCTGCGGGGCGGGGCCATGCTCGATGTCATCTTCGCCGGCTCGGCCGGGCGCAAGCCGCTTGGCATGGCCTCGGTCACCCTGACCTTCGAGAATCCAATCGTCGATCACCAGGCGACGATCGCTCAGGGCCGACGAGCACTCGCCACGGATACCGATCAGGTGCAGGTGGGACGACGGCTGTACCGCGACGGCCGCAGCGAGTATCTCATCAACGACCGCAAGGTCCGGCTCAAGGACGTCAAAGACCTGTTCCTCGACACCGGCATCGGCAACGCTGCCTATTGCATCATCGAACAGGGGCGGGTCGCCTCCATGCTGCAGGCCAGCCCCATCGAGCGGCGGACCATTCTGGAGGAAGCGGCAGGCGTTTCGAAATTCAAACTTCGACGCGTTGAGTCACAGCGGAAGCTTGAGCGAACCGAAGTCAATCTCGTACGCATTCGCGAGCAACTTGAGGGCACCGAACGACGGCTTCGTATGGTGCGTGGTCAAGCGAAGAAAGCCCGCACATTCCAGGAACTCGACGGTCGCTACCGAACCCTTCGCCGCGAACTCGTCTTCGACCAATTCGACGAATTGCAGGATCGACTCATCGGCTTGACCAGCCGGCTCTCCGATCTGGCACGCCAGCGGGACGAGTTGGAAACAAACGTTCTTGAATTGGAGGCCGCGCAGCAGGAGTCCGACATCCAGCGGCACGAAGCAGAAGAGCAGCGGCACCTTCTTGCCAAACAACATGCCGAGCACACATCGGCAGTAGGCCGCGCCCAGCAGCAAATCGACTTCACGACGCGGCAGCGAGGTGAGGCCAGCGAACAGATCAAATCGGACCGCCGCGAATTGCAGGCCATCGATGTCCGCGCCGCTGAACTCGCCGATGACTTGCAACGGTACGCCGACGAGGTCGAAACAGTGGGGGCACAACTGGCCGCCACCGATACCAAAATCGCCTCACTGACCGACCATGTCTCTGAGGCTGGCCGCGATGTCGAGGCC
>JASMMN010000111.1 GCA_030748155.1 Phycisphaerales bacterium | reverse complement strand
CCTGGCCATCGCCATCGGCGTTGTGTTTCGCTTCTTTGAACTGCCCGGCATCATCGAGGGCGTCGCGTGGGCGATCCCGATCTTCATGTTTGCGGTTGCAGTCGAGATCGTGCTGGCCATCATCCTGAATGTGTATCGCCCCCGGGTTGCCGGAGAGTACCCACGGGCTGCCTTCGATTCGCGAGCACTGAGCTTGCTTTCGCGGCCGGACTCGTTTGTCCGTTCGATCAATGAGGCGGTGAATTACCAGTTCGGATTCGATATCACCAGTTCTTGGGGCTACCAACTTGTCCTCCGCAGCGGCATCTGGTTGGCGGCTTTGTGCGTCGTCTCTTTGCTCGCGATGAGCATGCTCGTCGTGGTGGATGGAAGGCAGGAGGGGCTCCGACTGCGGGCCGGCCGCATCATTTCGACAAGCGAAGGCGAAGTCCAGTCGCCCGGTGCTTTTTGGAAGCTTCCCTGGCCAATCGAATATGCCTCGCTGCACGAAGTCACCGAAGTGCGTCCGCTGGCAATCACGCCACCAGAAGACGGTGTGGCGTTCTATGACAATTGGAGCGACCCGGTCAAACTTGAGAATAAGGCCGATGACTACCAATTCATCGTTCGGCCATCCCAACTTGGTCATGAGGCCGCTTCGGAGTTGATCGATGATCTACAAGCGACTGGTGATGACATCGTTGATGAAGTGGGCTGGGCCCTCGTTCGCGCGAGAATGACGCTCTTGTGGCGTGTTCGCGGTGCGGACAAGGCGGATCCGGAGGGTGGTGGACTGCTTCAGTATCTCGCCTTTGGAACAGATCGCCGCGGTCGGCGGCAACGGTTGACGGATCGAGAGCGGATACTGCGATCAATTTCAGTCGCGGAGATGACTCGGTACTTCGCCACGTTGGATCTGGATGATGCGCTGACGACCGATCGAGGCGGGCTGGGCGAAGCCTTGCAATCGCTGATCCAAAGCCGACTTGATCGGCTTGAAGCGGGTATCGAGATTGTGTCGGTCAACTTGCCGATGGTGGCGCCGCCGGAGGATGTGGTTCAGAGTTTCGAAGATCTGCCTGTTGCATTCCAACAGCATTTGCGTACGACGCGAGATGCCGAGCGGCAAAAGGCCAACGTACTCAATTCAGCCGTTGGTGACCCTGCGTACCTCGAGCCGCTGATTGCGGCCGTAGACCGAGTCGATGCTGCGCGGGCGGCGTTTGATGCGGCGCCGGCTGAGTCGCGTGCGGAGAGGGAAGCTGACGTTGAGCGTGCGGTGGCGGCAGCGGAAGTAGTTGTGCGAAAGGGTGGCGGAGCGGCGTACCAGATCATCGCTGCGGCGGAACGAAGCCGCCTTGTTGACATGCTTGGCAGGCGAGGTCGGGCTGCCCGTGTGAGGGGACAGCAGGCCGCGTGGCTCGCAGCACCAGAGTTGTTCAGGCAGCGAGCGATTATGAAACTCTACGCCCAACACCTGCCGGCCATGCGGAAATACGTCATGGGGGTGGACCCATCGAAGCTCGATCTCAACGTCGAGTTGCGTGAACTTGCTTCTCCAAACACAGTCTTTTCGGAGTCGCTGCTCGACGGAACCGAGCGCGAGGAATAATCGTCATGAAAAAGGCAACGGCAATCATCGTCGGGTTGGTCATTCTGGGAGTGTTGATTCTCTTCAGCATGACCTTCACCGTCGCGTACAACCAAGTCGCCATTCGGAGTACGTTCGGAAAAGTTGATCAGGCCAGTATTATTCGTGACCCCGGGCTGCACTTCCGGCTGCCGTTTTTTGCAGATTCAGTCACGCTCTACGACACCAGGCTCCAGATACTGGAGTCGCCGCTTGAGAATATTCAGACGGCAGACGGGCAGCAAATCGTTATTCGTGGATTCATGCTGTGGCGGGTGGATCGCGAGAATGACGGGCCGCTTCAGTTCTACCGCTCGTTTTCAGACCTTGCGTCGGCTCGCGATGCGCTTCGGAACCAGTTTCGAGATGCCATCACTCTGCTCTCCGAGTATTCCTTTGACGCCCTCCTCGGTCACGAGAGCAAGTTGCTCGAAGCCGAACAGGCCGTGCTGGCTCGCATGCGTTCGGTTGTCTCCGAAGGCATTCAGCCAGTGACGGTGGGCATCAGTCGAATCGCCTTCAAGGAATCGACGACCAGCGAGGTTGTGCGTCGGATGCAGGCCAGTCGGGACACACTGGCCGACAGTGAGCGTGCGAGGGGGTCGGCAGAGGCTGAACGAATCCGCTCACAGGCTGCAGGCGTTGCCGAGAAAATTCTGGCGTTCGCCTCACAGCGAGCTCAGGAGATCCGAACGGAGGGCGAAGAGTTGGCCGCTCGGTATCTCACAGAGATGGGCAAGGACGAACAACTTGCCATTTTCCTGCTCTGGGTGGATGCGCTTGAGCAGTCACTGTCCGAAAACACGACGTTCATCATCGACACGGATATGAAGCCATGGCATCTTCTTGAGGCCGAGGGAACCGATGACGTACTCTCCTCCGGGGATGGTGAGGATCACCAATGAGCGATGTGCCCCCTCGTGAAGAGCGCGAGTCCGCGGAGACCCATCGTGCGGCGTCGGCCCGACTTGAGGTGACGCAGCATGTCGGTGACGCGGCGCAACTCCGGGAGGCGATGGACCCTGCGAATCGTTCACTGGCCGATGCCCTTCAACTGAGCTTTCGGCTGCTTCAGGTCACCATTCTGTGCCTGATGGTGCTCTTCCTCTTTTCTGGTTTCAAGACGATCGAGGCCAATCAGAGCGGACTCGCCACGATGTGGGGACGAATCGTGAGCGGCGACGGGCTGGAGCCGGGATTGCAGATGAACTGGCCGCCGCCGGTCGGCGAGTTCGTCGTCTTTCAGGCTGAAGGTCGTGTGGTGGATGACGGCGATGCATTCGTGACCCGGGGGGTCGGCGTGCAGGGGCGTGATCGGGCAGTCAAGCAGGCGAAGTCAAGCGACCGCATCAAGCCGGAGCGGGACGGATCCTTCTTGACCAGCGATCGAGAAATCGGACACCTCGCTTCGGAAGCCAGATTTGAGATCGTCGATCCCCAACGGTTTTTGGAGACCGTGGCCGACACCAAGGCGGATGAATTGGTGCGACTTTCCCTGCAGCGAGCGACTGTGGCAATTGCAGCCAGCCATTCGTTGCGAGCGTTGCGAGATACGCTTTCATCTGACGTGTTGCGGGCGATGTTGCGGGAGCAGGCTCAGTCCATGCTCGATGCAACGGATAGCGGCATACGTATCGTTGAAGTGACGTTGAAAGATGAACCCAAGCCCCCGCTCTATCTGCAGAAGTCCTTCGAGGATTTTTCCCGTGTCAGCCAGCGAGTCGAGGCCGACATCGAGGGAGCCAAGCAGGCCGCGCAAGAGCAGTTGATCCAGGTTGCCGGGGAGCGATATGGCGACCTGGAGCGTTTGATTGACAAGTATGAGATGGCTTGGAATCAAGGCGAGCAAGGGGAGGATCTTCTCGCGAAGATCGACGCGATGCTTGAGGGTGGCCATGTCAGCGGTGATGTCTTTCGCGCCATCAGCGGTGCCCACCGATACAAGACAGAGATTGAGAAGACGATTGGTAGCGAGGCGCGGCGGTTTCACAGCCTTCTTCCTGGGTGGCAGCAGCATCCGGATTTGATTGTCGCGCAACGATTGCTCAAGGCCAGAAGTTTCGTGCTGTCCAGTGAAGATGCCGAACTCATCTTTGTGCCGCTTGGGCTTGGCTCGATGAGGTTGGACATTTCCGGGCAGCAGCATGTTCGTGATGCGCGACGTCGAAGTGACCTCAAGCGGCGAGAGGAGAATACATGGGGTACCAAACTCGGTACCGCGGTGGATGTATTCCGGCGCGTCGATGAACTCAAGGGAGATGCCGCCGCCCGCCAATTGGTGATTGATGAGGATGGCCGCCTCCGCGGAATGAGGGAGGATCGATAGCTGTCATGGTGACGACGACGCAACGTGGCGAAACAGTGGTGGAGACCCGCGGGTTGACCCGGGCATTTCGCGACTTCTGGATGAGAACCCGGGCGTTGGCGGTGGACCACATTGATCTTGATATTGGCACAGGCGAGATCTTCGGCTTACTCGGCCCCAATGGGTCCGGCAAGAGCACCACCATCAAGATGATCCTCGGCTTGCTCAAGCCGACGGCTGGACGGCTGTCTGTATTCGGCCGGCCGCCGACCGATGTGGCCGTGAAGCGGCACATCGGTTTCTTGCCGGAGGATTCCTATCTCTACCGATACCTGACGCCATTGGAGACCTTGGATTACTACGCTCGTCTCTTTGGGCTGCGGCGGGCAGAACGTCGCAGGCGGTCCGAGCAGTTGCTGGACATGGTCGGCCTCTCAGGGGTTGCGCACCGGCACGTCGGCGAATTCTCCAAGGGCATGATGCGGCGAATCGGATTGGCGCAGGCACTCGTAAACGATCCCGAGTTCCTTATTCTGGATGAGCCGACCGCTGGACTTGATCCAATCGGAACCAAACTGGTCAAGGAACTCATCCTCGACCTCCGTGGCCGCGGCAAGACGATCTTGCTCAGTTCACACTTGCTCAGCGATGTTCAGGATGTCTGTGACCGTATGGTCATGTTGTATGGCGGGCGTATTCGTGCTGAGGGTACTGTGGAATCGCTGTTGCAGGACACCGAGCACACGGTTATTCGGACGAGCCGGCTCGAGCAGAAGACCATTGACCGAATCGAACAAGTTCTTCGGTCCGATGGAGTCGCGATTGATCAAGTGGAGAGTCCGAAGCAGCGGTTGGAGGATCTCTTTCTCGACATCGTCGAGCAGGCGAGGCGGGAACGGCTTGCAACCTCCGGCGCGACCGAAGGTGGTCACACCGCGGCCTTCCTTCGGGACGAGCAGGAGGCCGGAGAAAGCCTGGTGGACCGACTGCAACGGGCCGCGCCTACAGAAGTGGCAGCCCGTGTTGTGGTGGATGAGCCGTCTTCCGCTGAGCCCTCCGAGGACGTGTTGGATTCGTTGTTGAGCGAATCGTCTCCTCCGAAGACCCAAGTGGCTGCTGATCGGCCAGCAGACACAACTCCTTCGGATGTAGATCAATCGATGATTGATCGACTGACAGGCGATGATGACGACGCGGGTGAGCAGACGTGACCGGACTCGTGGCGCTGTGGGGCAGACTGGACCTGCTGCAGCGAAGAACTTGGATTCGCATCTGCGCAACGGCCATCGTCGTGGCCGCATCCGGCGGTTTCTTTGGAACCATTGTGTCTATTCGGCATGGATGGGAGCGTGCGTCCCGGCAGATCGGACAGGCGTTGACCGGGGATGAGGCCGCCGTGTATGGCTCGTTGCTGCGTGAGCAAGGCACCGTCGTCATTGAGGGTGTGGACTATGAAGGTCCCGTTGAGGTACTGCACACGGTGATCGATGAAGATGGCACACCTGCGGATGTGCAACGCATCGTGTTTGTGCTGCTGCGGGATTGGATTCCGGAATGGGCGCCTCAGTGGTTGCTTGTCGAAACGGGCATGGCGTGGACGCTGATGTTCGTATTCATGGCGGTTGGCGTGGCTGTGATTTGGTCGGGTCTCTTGGTCTCGGTCGGAACTTTTTTGCTGTGCGG
>JASMMN010000110.1 GCA_030748155.1 Phycisphaerales bacterium | reverse complement strand
GCGGGCTCATCAGTGGCGGGGTTCTCTTCTCGCTCGGTGTGGCGATCAGCGGGCTCCTCATCGCATACGCGCTCATGCAATCTCCAAATGTGCCGGCAGAGTGGTTTGCGGGCCAACTCGTTTGCCCATCTTTGCTGATGGCCCTGGCTTTGATCTGGATCATCCCCGGCGGCATTGGCGCCATTCGCAGGAAGCAGACGCTGCACCCGAAAACGCGGGTTCCGCGGGAGATGCAGCCGCTTCGAGGCATCCGCTGGCCCATTCGCCGCTTTCGGGTGTTTCAAGGTTGGGAAACCGCAGTCACGCCCGTAGTTCGGTCGGGGTACCGTGTGGTGATTCCACCGGAACTCAGCGAGTGGGCGGCGATCGCTGTGATTCCGTCGGGGCTGCTTGAGCCAGCGACCCTCCAGTCGGCCCGGCCGGAGACGGGCTGCAGGACGTCCATGAATCTTGTCGGGCTCGTCGTTGTCGTACTCATTCTCGGGCCACTGGCTGTCTTTTCGGCGAGGGCTGGTGTGAACAGCGTCGCCGCCATTGCAGTGCTTTTCGTTCTGCTCGCCTGTGTAATCGCCGCGATTATCAAGGCCGTCATCCAACTCCCTTCCATGCAGCGGCGGCTCGTTGGCGTACCAATCCTTGGCAGATGGGCGCGAGGTGGCATCCGCCAACTTGGCGCAGTGGCCGGCTCGGGATGGATCCGACTCGGGGATCGCGTCTGGGAGGCAGAGCGGGATCTGCTGCTGATTCGGCTTCGAGGACGCCATACTCTCGAAACGAGCCTTGAGGTCATGCTCGCCGGAAAGCCGGGACGGCTGCGGTTCATCGTCGCTGGCGCAAGCGACCCGATGATGCTGCGCCTTTGGTCCGCGTGGATGTGTCCCGATGTCCGTCCGGATCTCGCGCTGACCGAATTGGCGGCTGCCGCGAAGTGAGGCTCGCCGAGTAGGTAGGATCCCGGGATGCCTCAGACACTCGTAGAAAAGATCGCTTCCGCCCACGCCGTCCCGAGCGGACCGGTTCATGCGGGAGACTTCCTTCGTATTCGTCCCAAGCACATCATGACCCACGACAATACCTCGGCCGTCATGGGCAAGTTCAAGTCCATCGGCGCAGCGAGAATGCACGACCCGAAGCAGCCCGTCTTCGCCATTGATCACGACATCCAGAATCACTCGCCGGAGAACCTCGGCAAATACGCAAGAATCGAGGCTTTCGCGGCGGAGCAGGGTGTCGACTTCTACCGGCCCGGTACCGGCATCAGTCATCAGGTCATGATCGAGCGAGGCTACGTGACTCCCGGGAGCATGGTGGTTGGGAGTGACAGTCATTCAAACATCTATGGGGCGCTCGCCGCATTGGGGACTCCGGTCGTTCGAACTGATGCCGCAAGTATCTGGGCCACTGGCGAAACTTGGTGGCAAATACCTCCGGTCGCTCGGGTGACGCTCACGGGTCAACTCCAGTCCGGCGTCACCGGCAAGGATGTCATCATCGCGTTGTGTGGCGAATTCAGCCACGACGAGGTACTCAACCATGCCGTTGAGTTCGCAGGCAATGGGCTCGCGCAACTCTCGATGGACCAGAGGATGAGCATTGCGAACATGACCACCGAGTGGGGGGCGCTGGCCGGAGTGTTTCCATTCGACGCCGTTCTGCACGCGTGGCTGCGTGATCGAGTTGCCTGGCTCGCCGACTGGGGAACGCCTCGGTACACGGACGAGGATGTTCAGCGGTGGGCATCTGGTCCACTGCGAGCGGACGACGATGCCGTCTACGCTGTGGAACTGGAACTCGATCTCGCAAGTGTCATCCCGCATGTCTCGGGGCCGGATCACGTCAAGGTGATGCGGTCGCTGCCGGAGATCGAAGCCGAGCGGGTCGCGGTGCAGAAGGCCTATCTGCTCTCCTGCGTCAATGGCCGTCTGGAAGATCTGCACGAAGCGGCAAAGGTCGTGAATGGCCGTCACACTGCGGACGGTGTTCGGTTCTATGTGGCCGCCGCGAGTGAGACGATTCAGCAGCAGGCCGAAGCCGATGGCACATGGCAGACACTCGAGGCAGCCGGTGCGATATTCCTTCCACCTGGGTGTGGCACCTGCATCGGGCTGGGCGCAGGCACGCTGGAGCCTGGCGAAGTCGGCATCAGTGCCACGAACCGCAACTTCAAGGGGCGCATGGGCAGCCGGGACGCCAAGGCCTATCTCGCCAGCCCCGCGGTCGTAGCCGCGTCAGCGCTCGCTGGCCACATCGCAGCGCCGGCAGCCTACGAGCCCTGCGTGCCCCGGACCCGGATCGAGCGAACTCCAATCACGACATACCGAGGCGGCGTCGATGTCATCGAAGGATTTCCGGCTTCCATTACCGGGCGGGTGCTGTGGCTTCCCGTCGACAACCTCAACACGGACGGGATCTACAGCGGTGCCATGACCTACCGCGACGACGTCACCGCAGAGGAAATGGCCGAGGCAGCCATGGAGAACTACGACCCGGCATTTGCGGGTATCGCCGAACCCGGAGACATCATCGTCTCCGGACTCAACTTCGGCACCGGCTCATCACGCGAACAGGCGGCGACTTGCCTCAAGGTCCGCGGCATTGCCTGTGTCATCGCCGCCTCCTTCAGCCAGACCTATGTTCGCAACGCCATCAATAACGGCTTCATCTGCTTGAATTGCCCGGATCTGGTGGACACACTGCGCAATCGGCATCACGGCAGCGATGCCACCACCATCGAGGCGGGGGAGTTGACGATCGACTTTGGGCGGGCCGAAGCCACGCTCGACTCCGAGACCTTCGCGTTCACGCCGCTGGGGAAGGTCCCGCAGGAGATCATCGTCGCGGGAGGTGCCGAAAACGTGGTCTCTGAGCGGCTTGCTGCAACTTCCTGATCGCTACAATCCGGTCTTCCATTCGGCTCAGATGAGGAGACCCCCTGTGGCCAAGTACAAGATTGCCTGGATGCCCGGAGACGGTGTCGGCGTGGACGTGATGAACGCAACCCGCATCGTGCTCGATGCCATGAACTTCGATGCCGAATACATCTACGCCGACATCGGCTGGGAGTTCTGGTGCAAGGAAGGCAATCCACTTCCCGATCGCACCATCGATGTGCTCAAGACCACTGACTGCGGTCTGTTTGGCGCGATCACCAGCAAGCCCCGCGACGAGGCCCATGCAGAGCTCGCCCCGGAACTGCAGGATACCGGTCTGGTCTACTTCAGCCCGATCGTCAAATTGCGGCAGATGTTCAACCTGCACACGAACATGCGCCCGTGCAAAGCCTACCCGGGCAATCCACTGAACTACCGTGATGACATCGATCTCGTTGTTTTCCGCGAGAACACCGAAGGCATGTACGGTGGTGTGGAATGGTTCCCGCTTCCAGAGAAGATCTACGACGCTCTCTGTGACAACCCGAAGATGGTCAAGTGGAAGGACAAGGGGCTCGAGAATGTCGCGCTGTCCACCCGCATCATGTCCAGGCAAGGCTGTGAGAACATCTGCAGGCGGGCCTTTGAGTACGCCGCTGCGAACAGCCGCAAGTCCGTCACGCTCGTTGAGAAGCCCAATGTGCTGCGAGAGACGGGCGGCCTGATGACTCGCACCTTCCGCGAGGTCGCCAGAGAGTATCCGGGGGTCGAGCCGTGGGAGGCAAACATCGACGCTATTTGCATGTGGATGATCAAGAACCCGCAGGACTACGATGTGCTCGTCGCCGAGAACATGTTCGGCGACATCGTCAGCGATCTCGCCGCCGGCTTGATCGGCGGTCTCGGGTTCGCTTCGTCCGCGAACATCGGCGATACCTACGCGGTGTTCGAGCCGACGCACGGATCGGCACCAAAGTACGTTGGCAAAAACGTCGTCAATCCGATGGCGATGATGTTCACCGCCAAGTTGATGCTCGACTGGCTCGGCGAGAAGGAAGCCGCCATGCGGCTTGAAGATGCACTCGCAGCAGTTATCGCAGAGGGCAAAATCGGCACCTACGACGTCAAGGGTCGCGGCAACGGCGACTCTACGACGGATGTCGCCGAGGAAGTCGCCCGCAAAGTCTCTGAAACCGTCAACGCCTGAAAGCGAGGTTCGTACCGATGGGTGCTCACGATACATCCAAGAAGAACACGGACTTCGTCTCGTGGAAACTCGCCGAATGGGCTGCAGGGCTGGATTACAACTCCTTGTCCGAGGAGGCGATCCGGTCCGCGAAGTTGTACTTGTACGACTCCTTTGGCTGCGGCCTCGGTGGCAGCGAGCAGCATGACCTGCAGATCTTTCTCGATCATGCCCGCAACATGGGCGGCGCCGAGACCTGCACGGTCTTCGGATCGGGCTTCAAGACCGACCCTGTGACGGCCGCCATGCTCAATGCGCTGTGCATTCGGGCGATGGACTACAACGACATCTACTGGAAAGCGGACCCGGCTCATCCATCAGACATCATCCCTGCGGCCCTCTCGATCTGCGAGATGAACAACCTTTCCGGCAGGGATCTCATTCTGGGTGTCTGCATCGGCCACGAGATCGAGATGCGACTGGCCGAGTTCGGCGCTCCCGGAGTGCGAGAATACGGGTGGCACCACGCAACGATCACCTGCATCGCCTCGCCCATCGTCGCCGGACGCATGCTCGGGCTCGCAGCCGAGCAGATCCAGCAGGCCATCGGAATCAGCGTCAGCCCCAACATGTGTCTCGGTGCCGTGACGGCGGGCAAACTCACCAACATGAAGAACACCGTCGATCCGATGTCCACTCGCGCAGGTGTGGAAGCGGCACTGCTGGCTGCGGGTGGATACAGCGGTCCCGAGCACGTGATCGACGGCAAGGAGGGGCTCGTCCACTGCTTCGAGAAGTTCGGCGGCTCGTTCCATCTCGACATGCTGACGGACAATCTGCCGACATCTTCCGGGGACCACTGGAAGATCCTCGACTGCGGGATGAAGTCCTTCCCGATCGAGGCTCTCAGCCACGCGCCGCTCACGGCGATGATGAAGATTGTCACGGCCCATGATCTCGATCCGGATGCCATTGCGGAGATCAAGGTGGAAGTGGTGGCCCGCGCCGCCGATATTCTCGGTGACCCGGCCAAGTATCGGCCAACCAGCAAGGAGACGGCCGACCACAGTTTGCCATATTCGCTCGCGGTGGGACTCGTCGATGGCATGGTGACGCCGCTGCAGTTCAAGCAGGAACGCATCGACGATCCGGCCCTCATTCCGGTGATGGACAAGATCAAGGTTGTTCCCAACGAGGAATTCGAAGCCCTCTTTCCGAAGTTCCAGCCCAGTCAAGTGACCATTACCCTCGCAGACGGCACCTCCTACTGCGAGCGGGTCGATGTACCTAAAGGCGATCCACGCGATCCGATGACCGAGGATGAAATCGCCGTCAAGTTCAATGCCCTCGGAACGAGTGTGGTCGGAGAAGAGGCATGTCATCGACTCCGCGGGCTCATCATGTCCATGGAAGACGAGTCCTCCATGGGACCACTGTTCGAATTGATGACTGCGAGGGTCGCCGTTTAATCGCCAAGGTGTACTGTTTGATGGAGTCTTGATATGTCCCTGATCGTCACCGGAACCATCGGTATCGATACCGTCCACACGCCGGCCGGCTC
>JASMMN010000109.1 GCA_030748155.1 Phycisphaerales bacterium | reverse complement strand
CGCCGAGCCTGGCGAGAATTGAGAATGCCGATTGGCAGGATCACGTGACCGATCAAGTCGAGGCTGCGTTGCCGGCTGAGAAACGCCAACTCTTCCAGGCTTCGCTCGTGCAAACCCAGCGCGATCCCATGGGGCTGTTCGCGAGACTGCGACAAGGGGCGACGGATGCCAAGGCTGACGAGTCCGAGCAGCAGGCGGTTGAGGCTGTCCTGTCGGCCGAGTCTGCCCACGTTCGCACGAAAAACGCGATTGACCCTCGTCTGCTAGGAGGTTCCGCTGGCTGTGGCACCAGCGGATGTCACGAGGAGATCTACAAAGAGTGGCTCCCGAGTGCGCATCGGTATTCGTCGCTCGACATGATGTTTCAAGACGTCCAAGAGTTGATGGTTGCCGAAACCAGCGCGGAGACGACGCGGTATTGCGGCGGATGTCATGACCCGATTTCATTGTTCGCAGGTGCCAAGAATGCGCACACCGCTGTGGTGGGCGATCCGATCGGTATCGACGAAGGCACGAGTTGCCTCGTATGCCACTCCATCGTGCAGACGGATGTGCAAGGCAACGGCGATTACACGATCCGGCCGCCGGAGCGATACTTGTGGGAGTTGCACGAAGACGACGCTGTGGGCAAGTTCCTCAGCGACTTCCTGATCCGCACATATCCGAAACATCACATTTCCGAGTACTCCAGACCGCTGTACAAGACCGCAGAGTTCTGCGCGGCGTGCCATAAGCAGTACCTCGATGTCGAAGTCAATACCGATATTGGAAAGGTGCAGGGTCAGAATCAGTACGACAGTTGGAAGAACTCCCGGTGGTACCACGAGGGGCATCCAGAAGCGACCATCAGTTGTCGGGAGTGCCATATGCCGCTGCAGCCGAGCGAAGACCCCGCTTCAGGTGACCCGACCGACTACAACCGGTCGCTGGCTGACGGCATGCACCGTGGGCACCGGATGTGCGGAGCAAACCAGTACATCCCAACGCTTCAGGGTCTTGAGGGTGGCGAGGAGCAAGTGGCCGAGGTCGAGCGTTGGCTTCGGGGTGAAACGGAGATTCCCGAGATCGCCGACAAGTGGACCCAAGGTCCTGTAGTCCGACTTGCGATCGATGCACCAGAGTCGATTGTGCCCGGCGAAGACGCTTCGATTCGAGTGTTGCTCACCAACAACAAGACCGGGCATGACTTCCCGACCGGGCCGCTCGACATGATTGAGAGCTGGGTGGAGTTGACCGTGGTCGACGAGGCTGGGGAACTGGTGTATCACACGGGCGGAGTCGACGAGTCGACCGACCAAGTGGTGAATTCGCAGGTGCTCTTCAAGGCGGACGGTTTTGATCGGGAAGGGAAGCTGATCGACCGTCACAATCTTTGGGATCTTGTCGGCGCCTCCTATAAGCGATCGCTGTATCCGGGAGTCACCGACTCCTTTGAGGCAGAGCTTGTGTGCCCCTCCATGGCCCGTGGTCGGCTCGATCTCGACACGCGGGAAGTACCTGGCGTCCGGGTGGACGAGTTTGCCGTTCAGGCCGCCGCTCCAGGGACGCTTCGAGTGAAGGCAGTACTTTGGTACCGCAAGGCCAACCCGGAGTTTCTTGACCGCGTGTACGGCACAGAGGATGACATCCGAAGTCCGGTGACCGCCATCTCAGAGGTAGAGGCTGTGATCATGGTGCAGGATGCGCAAGCGCGGAATCAATAAACGACACGTACTCATGCTTCGCTGGGGTGTTCCGACCGTGCTGCTCACGATCGGAGCGGCCGTGGCGGTTGTGTTGCTGAGTCAGCGTGGCGACCCGATGGCCCCGGGCGAGGATGGCTCGATCGATGGTTTGACCTCCGTGCTCGCGAGGGAGACTACCGACGAGATGGTCACGATTGCCTTGCAGGATCAGACCAGCGAGTCTGGCATCGAGTTCAAGCACTTTCCCGACACCCGACGCTCGGTGCTTCCCGAGGACATGGGATCGGGGGCGGCGTGGGGCGACTTCGATGATGATGGTGATCAGGACTTGTTCCTGGTGAACTTCGCGGCCTCCATTCTGGAGACGCTTCCCGATGGCGTCGGCGCCGGATCATCTCGGTTGTATCGCAATGAGGGCGACGGACGATTCACCGATGTGACCGAATCCGCTGGTCTTGGGAATCCCATGCGAGGCAACGGGGCGGCATGGGGTGATTATGACGCCGACGGTGATCTGGACTTGTATGTGAGTGGGTGGGGACAGAACCGGTTGTACCGCAATGATGACGGCACATTCACGGATGTGGCGGTGGCGGCGGGGGTGGACGACGACGGTTTTGGAACAGGGCTTGCGTGGTTCGATGCGGACGGCGACGGCTGGATCGACCTCTATGTGTGCAATTACGTCAACTTCGAGTACCGCGAAGAGGATCTGGCTCGCCGCGAGAAGCAGTATGGAGCCGAAGTACCGTTTACGCTGAATCCATCTTCGTACAAGCCTCAGCCGAACCGCCTGTACCACAACAACGGGGACGGATCTTTCACCGATGTCGCCGTTGCCGCCGGTGTGGATGATCCTACCGGACGCAGCCTTGGCGCGGCGCCTTTCGACTTTGACCTTGATGGTGATGTCGACCTCTATGTCGCCAATGATGTATCCGAGAACGGCGTCTTTCTGAATCGTGGGGACGGGACATTCGCAGACATCGGCGCCTCTTCGCTCGCGGCGGATTATCGCGGCGCGATGGGGATGGCTGTGGGGGATATGGATCGCGACGACGACTTCGACCTGTTCGTCACTCATTGGATTGCTCAGGAAAACGCGGCGTTCGAGAACATGCACTCGGCGGATTGGAAGGACGATCAAGGGAACCGCCGAATGTTCTTCATGGACAGTGCCGAGATGCTCGGCCTCGGCCAGATCTCCCTGAAGACAGTCGGCTGGTCGACGGGCTTCGCCGACTTCGACAACGACGGGCTCGATGATCTGTGGGTTGTGAATGGACACACGCTGGAAGATGAACAGGATGAGACGAAACTGCGTCCGCAGCACATGCAGCTCTTCAGACAGATCCCGGATGAAGGCTTTTACGATCTCGGTGCTGCTGCGAGCGATTCGATAGCGATTCCCCTGGTCGGTCGCGGCGGCGCGTCGGCTGACTATGACGGCGACGGACTCATCGACCTGCTGGTGGTCGAGCAGGGCGGCGTGCCGAGGCTTCTCCGCAACACATCACAGTCCGCTGGTCACCAACTGGTTGTGCGGCTTCGCCAGCCGCCGCCCAATACACGAGCGTTGGGCGCAGTTGTGCGGGTGCTCACCCCGGACGGAACCCAGATGCGTCAAGTGGGTGGGCAGGCCGCCTATCTCTCGCAGGACATGCTGGATGCTCACTTCGGTCTTGGCGGCTTCGATCAGGCTGATGTCGAAGTGACATGGCCCGACGGTGTCGTGTCCGAACATCGGCGAATCCCGGCGGACTCTCTGCTGCGGATTGTCCGCCCTGCAACCGGGAAGCCAGCCGCCGCGTGGTGATCGCCGACTCCATCGGTTGTCACATCCTGCTCGCGACACCACCGTCTCACCCTCATCCAAACGCAGAGTGATGGAGTTACTCGGGCAACAGCGGTTTGGGTCGGGCGAGGGGCGGGTTGCGCTGTGGTTTCAATCGCCATTGGAGGAGATGCTCGTTGGAGCATCGACCGAGGTCAAGTGCGACCTGCTGCTGTGGGCGTGCCTATATATGTGGTAGTCTCCCGTGCCCTCAGTCGGGGGCAAGATTGGATCCAGAATGTCAGCACCCAAACAAGACGTTGCCGAGTTCTACGAGGACTTTCAGTCCCGTGGGAAGTACGACTATTTGTTCGGAGATGCGTCTCGGACCAGGTTGTACGTCGACTTGATTGGAACCGAGAAACGCATTCTGGAGGTTGGGTGCCGGGCGGGAAACCTCACACAGCATTTCCTCGCAGGGAACGAGGTGGTGGGCATCGATGTGGATCGCAACGCACTCAAGGAATTTGAAAGCCGCCTTGATCTCGTCGGGCACTGGGTTGACGTGGACTCCGAGCCGTTCCCATGTGACGACCATTGCTTTGATGTGGTCGTGTTTTCAGAGGTCATGGAGCACCTGCGCTTTCCCCAGCGTGCGCTTGGGGAAATCAGACGTGTGCTCCGACCCGGTGGGCGGCTTGTCGGATCAGTGCCAAACGCCTTTCGTCTTCGCAACAGGCTGCGATTCCTGCGAGGCCATCCGGTGGAGGTCGATCCATCGCACTTGCGTTCCTATTCCCATACGCTCGTGAAAAAGGAACTCGGCGACCACTTTGAGCAGGTGACCGTGCATCCCAT
>JASMMN010000108.1 GCA_030748155.1 Phycisphaerales bacterium | reverse complement strand
GAATGCGGCGAATGAGCGAACAGGAGGATGTCACGAACGATCTGTAGGCTTCCGTCCAATGGTGATCCCTGTGGTGCCGGGCCGATGAAACTTCCTTGGATCAAACTTCCCCGTGAAGTCAAGATCGAGTTTCGCCGCCTCGCTCATCATGTCTGGCGTCCACTCTGGCTCCCAGACGACCGCGACCGTGGCGGAGTTGACGCCCTCGACTGCTGCGACCGCAGCCTCCACCTGTTGCGGAAGCAACTCGGCGACCGGGCAGTTCGGCGTCGTCAGCGTCATGGTGATGTGGACACCACCGGCGGCGTCGATCTGGATGTCGTAGATGAGGCCGAGTTCGTAGAGATTGACCGGGATCTCCGGGTCACGCACCGTTCGGATGGCCTCGATAATGCGGTCTCGCAGGTGTTCATCCGAAGACATCGATGATTCTCCGCAATGCCGCTTCGAAGGACTCAAGCTCATCGTGCGTGTTGTAGAAGGCCGGCGCGATGCGGACGGTGGCGCTGATGCCGAACCGCTCCAGAATCGGTTGGGCGCAGTGGTGACCGGCCCGCACTGCGATGCCGTGTCGATCGAGCATCGCGCCGACATCGGCCGGGTGCATGCCTTCGACGACAAACGAGATCGCGCCAGCGCGCTTCGTGGGTTCGCCGATCAGCCGGATGCGGTCGATCGAGTGCAGTCGAGCCACCGCATCGCCGAGGAGTTCCTGCTCGCGGGCCGCGATAGCATGCATGCCGATGCCGCCGAGCCAATCGACCGCGGCACCAAGCCCAATCGCTCCGCCGATATTGGGCGTACCTGCCTCAAATTTCCATGGGACTTCGTTCCACGTGCAGGACTCGAAAGAGACGGTGCGGATCATATCCCCGCCGCCTTGCCATGGTGGCATGGCGTCGAGCATGCTCGGCGACGCCAGCAGACCGCCGATGCCGGTCGGGGCATACATCTTGTGTCCGCTGAAGGCCATGAAGTCGCAGCCTGTGTCAGCGAAGTCTACGCCCATGTGCGGCGCGGCTTGCGCAGCATCGACGAGGGAGGTGATACCGCGTGATCTGGCGAGTGTGCAGATTTCGCGAATCGGCGTCAGGGTGCCGACGGCGTTGGAGACCTGCGTGATTGCGATGATTCGCGTTCGGTCGGTGATCGCGTCTTCGACGGCAGCCAGGTGCAGCGTGGCATGATCGTCGACATCCACAACTCGAAGTGCGGACCCCGTGCGCTGGCACGCGAGTTGCCACGGCACGATGTTGGCGTGGTGCTCCAAGGCGGAAATCAAAACCTCATCGCCGGGTTCGAGCGTGCCGCCCGATGTGTTGGCGACAAGGTTGATTGACTCGGTCGTGCCGCGGGTGAAGACGAGGCCGTGCGTCTGGGCACCGAGGAAGGCGGCGATGCGGCGGCGGGCATCTTCGTAGGCGGCCGTCGCCTCGCCCGAAAGCTCGTGTACCCCGCGGTGAACGTTGGCTGGGTAGTTCGTCTCATAGGAGGTCACCGCATCGATGACCGGTTGTGGCCGCGGCGTTGTGGCGGCGGCGTCGAGGTAGATGAGCGGCTTATCGTGGACCGTGCGGGAGAGGGCGGGGAGTTGGCCGCGAATGGTCGGGACATCGATTGCCGCATCGCCTCGGTCTGCATTCTTTCCCGGGGCGGCGGTCACATCGACACCACGTCTTCATCGAGTCGCTCGGCACCAGGAAGCATGCCCAGCATTCGGCGGGCCATGTGCTTTCGAAGAGCCGGAAGCGGGACTTCGTCCACGACTTCGGCGACAAATGCCCAAGCCAGAAGCGAGCGTGCCGTGGCCTCGGGGATGCCTCGTGCGAGCAGGTAGAAAAGGGCCTCGGCTTCGATTTCGCCGGTTGTGGCACCATGTGTGCATTTCACATCATCGGCGTAGATTTCCAGTTGCGGCCGAGCCCAGGACCTTGCGGTTGGACTGAGCAGGAGATTTCGATTGGCCTGGACGGCGTCGGTCTGCTGCGCGCCGTGCGCGACATGTATGCGACCTGTGAACGCGGCGGTGCTGTCACCGTCGAGGAGGTTCTTGAAGTACTCGCGACTTGTGCATGCAGGCGAAGCGTGCATGACATTCAGGGCGTTGTCGATATGACGGGAGTCCGTGCCCATGCCGAGTCCGCGGATGGCGGCATGGCCGCCCTCGCCGTCGAGGCTGGCGTGGACGCGGGTTCGGGCGATACGTCCGCCGACCGAGAGAATGGCGGACTCGAAGGTGCTGCCCGCAGCTTGTCGCGATGCGATGGTGCCCAGATGCGTGGTCTCATCGGATTCTTCGATGAGCCGGGCATGGTCAAGACGGGCATCTTCGTCGAGGTGCGCTTCGGTCATCGGTGTGGTGAGGGCGGTGCCGTGGCCGGCCCAGGTCTCGATCACACCAAGCCGCGCGCTGGGACCGACATGGATGAGAATCCGAAGAGTCATTGCGATCGGATCGCAGCCACCTTCGGTGATGTGCATGATGTGGATCGATCCGGGAAGCACGACGCCTGCGGGGACATCGATGATCACGCCGTCTTCGACCAGAGCCGTCGACATTGCTGCGAAGTAATCATCCGCGAAGGGTGTTTCGACATCGAGTGGAGTTTCGTCGATCAGGGGACCGAGCAGCCGTACGCCTTCAGGAAGTAGCGAGGAGTGCGTTGGATCGAATCGGCCGTTGACGAAGACGAGTCTTGCAGCGGTTCCGTCGATCGCAAAGTCATCAAGGTCGGCCTGCGAGAGTGCGGCGAGAGGAGCAGGGTGCCATTGTGTCGATTCGATGTCCTTGAGGTTGCAGTATCGCCAGGCTTCCAACTTGCGATTTGGCCATCCGATGGCGTGCATGCGGTGGCATGCTTCGCGGCGTTGCGCGCTCATGGATCGCTCGGACAGCTTCTCGATGGCGTCGCAGAGCGGGCAGGTTTCAATGGCGTCGGTACACATGTTCTACGCGCTCGTGGAAGTTATCTTTTCGATCCAGCCATAGCCCTTCTCTTCAAGTTCCAAGGCGAGTTCCTTGTCGCCCGTGCGAACAATACGTCCATCGAGCAGTACATGAACGACATCGGGCACGATGTAGTCAAGCAGTCGCTGGTAATGAGTGATGACAAGGAATCCACGATCCGGGTTGCGGAGTTTGTTGACGCCCTTGGCGACGATGCGGAGCGCATCGATGTCCAGACCGGAATCCGTCTCATCGAGAATCGCCATGATCGGCTCGAGCATGGCCATCTGGAAGACCTCCGCCCGTTTCTTCTCGCCACCGGAGAACCCCTCGTTGACCGGACGGTCGAGCAGGGCGGGGTCGAGTTGAACCCACGCGGCCTTTTCCTTTACGAGTTTGAGAAAGCCAAAGGCATCGAGTTCATCGAGTCCCCGGTGCTCACGCACGGCGTTCACGGCGGTTCGCAGGAAGTACTTGGTGCTGACACCCGGAATCTCGACGGGATACTGGAATGCCAGAAACAAACCCTCGCGGCCGCGGACATCCGGAGCCATGTCGAGCAGATCGACCCCATTGAGTGTGGCGGTTCCCTCGGTGATCTCGTAGGCCTCGTCGCCGGCGAGAACACGTGCAAGCGTGCTCTTCCCGGATCCATTGGAGCCCATGATCGAGTGGACTTCGCCTGGGTTGATCGTGAGATTGATCCCCCTGAGGATCTCGACGCCGTCGACGCAGGCGTGCAGGTTCTTGATTTCAAGCAGGCTCATTGGTGTGGTCCTTCTCAGCCGACGCTGTCCTCAAGGCTTACGGAGAGCAGCGCCTTGGCCTCGACGGCGAATTCCATGGGCAGTTCTGCAAACACCTCGCGGCAGAACCCGTTGACGATCATGGAGACGGCATCCTCGTTGGAGATGCCGCGTTGATTGCAGTAGAAAATCTGATCTTCGCCGATTTTGGAGGTCGAAGCCTCGTGCTCGACCTGCGAGGTCGGGTTCTCGACTTCGATGACAGGGAACGTATGGGCACCGCAGTCCGGACCCATGAGCATCGAGTCGCACTGTGTGTAGTTGCGAGCATGTTCTGCGCCGGAAAGGATCTTGACCAGTCCGCGGTAGGTGTTGTGTCCCCGACCGGCGCTGATGCCTTTGGAGACGACGTTGCTGCGAGTGCGTTTGCCAAGGTGGATCATCTTGGTGCCGGTATCGGCCTGCTGGTAGTTGTTGGTCAGCGCCACCGAGTAGAACTCGCCAACACTGTCGTCGCCCTTGAGGATGCAGGAGGGGTACTTCCATGTCATCGCCGAACCGGTTTCGACCTGCGTCCACGAGACATGGCTGCGGTCACCTGCGCACAAACCGCGTTTGGTGACGAAGTTGTAGATGCCGCCGACGCCATTCTCATCACCGGGATACCAGTTCTGGATGGTCGAGTACTTGATTTCGGCGTCTTCCATCGCGATCAGTTCGACCACCGCGGCGTGCAATTGGTTCTCATCGCGCTGCGGCGCGGTGCAGCCTTCGAGATAGGAGACATACGAGCCTTCGTCGGCCACGATGAGCGTCCGTTCGAACTGACCGGTATTCATCTGGTTGATGCGGAAGTAGGTGCTGAGTTCCATCGGGCAGCGAACGCCCTTCGGGATATACGCGAAGGATCCATCAGTGAAGACAGCGGCGTTGAGGGCGGCGAAGAAGTTGTCGGTGCGGGAGACGACCTTGCCGAGATACTTCTGGACGAGTTCGGGATAGTCCTGCACGGCTTCGGAGAAGGAGCAGAAGATGACACCTGCCTCCTTGAGTGTGTCACGGAATGTCGTTGCGACCGACACACTGTCGAATACCGCATCGACTGCAACGCCTGCGAGGGCGGCCCGCTCTTCGAGCGGGATGCCGAGTTTCTCGTAGGTTTCGAGCAGTTTCGGATCGACCTCGTCGAGGCTCTTCGGGCGGTCTTCGTCACGCTTGGGTGCCGAGTAGTAGGAGATGGCTTGGTAGTCGATCGGCCGCCAATCATGGTCGGGCCAGTTCCCCCACGCCGGTTCGGTCATTTCCTTCCACTTGGCGTACGCCCCAAGCCGCCACTGAAGCAGCCACTCTGGCTCCTGTTTGCGGGCGGAGATCACGCGGATGACCTCTTCGTTCAGCCCCGGTGGCAGCGTGTCCGCATCGATGTCGGTGACGAATCCCCACTTGTAGTCCGACCGCTCGGCCCACTGGTCCAGCGTTGTGTTGGGGTCATCGGGCATGGCTCGCCAATCATGTCGTGGCGGAGGCGTTTCTTGATACCGAATCTCAAGAAGAGCCGTTCGCCCATGGGGAATCCACTATAATAGCCGTTTCGGGCGTTCATTGAGTCCCCGATCAGGAGCCCCACCATGTCTGTGACCATCACCGAAACCGCCGCAAGGGAGATCGCCACCATCGTTCGTGAGCAGGACCTCGATACCGAGGCGATCCGCCTTCGCGTAGGCGTCAAGGGGGGGGGCTGCTCCGGGTTCTCCTATTTGCTCGACCTGACCGAGACGGTTCGCGACTCCGATGAGGCGTGGGATTTCGACTACACGCTCAGGAGCAAGGGCGGTGATCCCGAGCCTTTCAAGCTCCGCGTCATCTGCGACCCCAAGAGCCTGTTGTACCTCAATGGCACCGAGATCGACTTCAAGGACGAGATCATGGGTCGAGGCTTCGTCTTCAACAACCCCAACGCGACCAGCAGTTGCGGGTGCGGAAGCAGTTTCAGCGCGTAGTGGGGCGAAGCGGCTCAGGCATCCCAGTCGGTAACTGGTGTGGGCAGTCGCATGACGCGATCGAGGTCGGTGCAGAGTCCAGGCTCGCACTCGAATTGATCGCTGATGACGAGCGATGCGGCGGGTCTGGCACCGATCCAGAGTCGCGTAAACGCGCCGATCGACGCGGTGAGGGTCGGGAGTGCGTGATCGGATCCGGGCTCTATGGATGATGTCGGTCCGAGCGTGACGACATATGAGCCAGTGAGACCTTTCCATGCTGCGTCCGCGGGCAGCCAGTCGGTGATCGGGTCATCAAGATGCAGCGTAAACCGCACGACGGCTCCCGGTAGTTGAACCGGGGCGATGCACGCATCGAGGTCGAGGATTCTGATTTGCTCCCACGCGTTGCTCCGAGGTTTCACATCGAAGGCGCCGCCGTCGCGACTTCGCAGCGTCAGGAACGGTGTTTCAAGCATGTCCTGCATCTGCACATGTGGTGGATCCATCATGGAGACTCCGTGTATCTGATCTCCAAGTGACTTCAGAACGCTGAGTAGTTCGATGAACTGATCTGGAGTCTCATACGCCATCCAATCAACGCGGTACGGCCCGTTCTCGCCCTTTGGTTTCACAAGCATGCAGTGCGTGAGCCTGCCCGCTTCATCGTTGAATCCAAGTCCGAACTTGGTCTTCTCCCAGATCATCTCGCAATGAGTCGCGCCGACTCCATCGAGATTGCAGGCGCCGTGCCAGCGCATGCGGCGG
>JASMMN010000107.1 GCA_030748155.1 Phycisphaerales bacterium | reverse complement strand
GTCCACACCACCGAGCCGGTACGCATCAACGTGCAGCAGTCGTCCACCCTGCGGGCGTGGGTGTTCGTGAACAATGCCGAAGGTCGGACTGGATATGTCATCGATGCCCATGAATCGGCCGATGGCGGCGACGAGTGTCGTCTTGCCAGCGCCGAGTTCGCCGCGGAGTGCGACGATGTCGCCACCGACGAGAAGACCTGCAATGACGCGGCCGAAATGCTGGTGCGATTCGAGATCGGGAAGATCAATACGCGACCCGTTCATTGGCCGTGGTCCCATCCGTATTCGGAGGCATCTTTTTGCCCATCTTCATCGAACAGCACGACTCGGCGGTCATCGCCGGTTGGATTCGGGGCGAAGTGGCCGATGATGCTCAGCGGGCATGGGCCATGAACGCCCGGCACCGAATCGGGCACTTTCACATCTTCCGCGACAGCCATGAGCAGTTCGTAGTCTTCCCCGTCGCCCATCGCTGCGGCGATTGATGCGGCCGGCCTGCAAGGAAGCCTTTCGGTCTCGATATGAGTCTGCAACCCCGCAGCCTCGGCGAGACGGCCGGCGTCACGCCCCAGACCATCGCTGATGTCGATCATCGCGTGGAGTCCTTTGCCGAAGAGTCCCCTGAGATGCAAGGCTTCGGAGATGCGCGGCGTGAAATCGAGGTGAGGCCCCCCCCCACCGTCTTCGAGTGAACCGCCAAGGCGGCCGGTTACGACGAGCAGGTCGCCATTGCACGCTCCGCGCCGTCGCACCGGACCGGGGGGCACGGGTGTTGCCAGTACGGTGACCGAGACACTCAGCGGATGATCAGGGAGCCGATGAATCGCGACATCGCCACCAACGAGCGGCGCGTCGAACTCCGCCGCGGTCTCGTGCAGTCCCTTGCACAAGGCCTTGATATCTGCATCGATGGCGTTTGGGGGCAGCACGACCGAAGCTACGCTCGCCAGCGGTTTGCCTGCCATCGCCGCGACATCGCTCAAGGCGCGTCGCATGGCCTTTCCTCCGATCTGGTCCCACGATGTGCGGCTTGCCAGCACGTGCAGCCCATCGACAACCTGATCGACACCCACGAGCAGCGACGCATCTTCGTCCCTCACCAGGACCTCTGCCAGATCATCACCAGGCCCCAGAAGTACCCGCGGATCCGTTGTTTGGACTCGTTCCAGGATGACTGCCAGTACGTCGGATTCATTCACGAGAAGCATGGTAGAGCCGCAGACGCTGCAAGTGAATGCGTGAGGCCCGTTTTCGCCCCTTCCAGTCGATTCAGAGGAACCAATGTGACGTAAGCCCGTATCGACAGGCAGAAGAAGAATCGACTTCATTTCCCTCTCTCCATTTAGTCCTTTCTCCCCGCACTGCCGCCAGGTCCTTCACTGGATCCGGCGGCGGTTGCTGCAGGAACTCAGGCAGCGGAACCCGACTCCAACAACAACGTGACGCATTGCGATGTGGCGCCTTGTTGTTCCTGGATGACACGTTGCCCCCGACGGACCAGTTCGTCTTGGATCGTCGGGTCTTCGAGAAGATCGTGCAGGGTGCTGCGGAGTTGCTCCGGGAGGCACTGAATCAAACCACCTCCTGCTACGAGCAGATCGATCGTGTTCTTGAAGTCGGAAACGGCGGGGCCGATGACCGTGGCTGCACCTCGCGCGATCGGCTCTACCGGATCGGAGCCGTGCAGATCGCCAAAGCTGCGGCCAACAACGACTACATCTGCAAATCCATAAGCCCAGCCGAGTTCGCCGATCGTGTCGAGTAGAAACCGTGATGTGCCTTTCCTTCCGGGTTCGCCGGATGAGCGTCGAACGCACGGAGCGAGCACTTCAGCTGCCTCGTCCCACCATTCCGGACGCCGTGGCGCGCAGAGCAACTGCACGCCCTCCGGACATGCTTCTCGTAGCATTGCCTCCTCACCTGGGGCCGTCGAGCCACCCACAACGATCGGTCTTGATTGATCGATTCCCAAGTCTGTTGCCAGGCGATTGGTGTGCTCGGAATCACCCTCGCTTAGTTGGACGCTGTCCCACTTCAGATTCCCGACGACGTGAACCCGCTCCTTCGCTGCGCCGAGGTCTACAAAGCGATCGGCAATTTCGCGGCTCTGCGCTCCCACGGCTGCGAGCCGTCGAAACATCGGTCGCACCAATGACCGGATCCATCGATACCGGTGGTGGCTGCGATTCGAGAGCCGACCGCTGACCACGACGGTTGGGATGCCACGGGCCTTGCAGATCGCAGTGGCATTGGGCCAGACTTCCAGTTCCACGAGTCCGACGACGGTCGGCTGCACCGCTTTGAGAAATCTCATTACGGACCACGAAAAGTCCAACGGCCACCTGACAACGGCGTGCCGATCGCCAAAGAGTTCATGTGCTCGGGCAATTCCGGTATCCGTCGTGCTCGCGATGACAACATCCATGTCCTGCTGCGCAGCCAGCGCGTCGACCAGACCTCGGATGGCTCCCACTTCACCAACCGATACGGCGTGAAGCACAACACGGCCACCGGCAGGTGGCGGTGGCAGCACATCCGCGTGGCCAAACCGCCCCCGCCAATCGGTGCGGTGGCGACCTCTGGCAATCATGCGAGGTGCCCACCACGGGGCCGTCACGGCAGCGATGAGCAGCAGCACCATGTCCACGATCCGTGTCATGGCGTGAATTGTAAGGTTCGACCCAAAGCAGGCTTGAATCCTGCTGCAACCGAAGCCCGGAGGAATGCGAATTCATGGTAAATAGGCCATTTACGTCCCCCCCTCGTACACAGATCTGGGGGTTCGGCACGCAACTGCACCCAGAGTCGGATACGGTGCACGGGAAGGGCCATGACGATCATGCTTGAACTCCATGTGATTAGCCGAAAGACCGAGCAGTTGGTCGGCGCGTTTGCGATCGGCGACAACACGGAGATCCTGATTGGTCGGGACGTGGATTGCGATGTGCGAATCTCGGCGGCC
Organism: Phycisphaerales bacterium; assembly: GCA_030748155.1. Taxonomy (GTDB): domain Bacteria; phylum Planctomycetota; class Phycisphaerae; order Phycisphaerales; family SM1A02; genus UBA12567. The sequence goes on along the minus strand of JASMMN010000107.1, from coordinate 1,773 downwards.
TCCGTATCGCGGGAACACTGCATCATCGAGCAGGTGGATGGCGAGTACTACCTCCGTGACTTGGATTCAAGTGGCGGCACACTGCTCAACGGCGAGCCGATTGACGATGTGCGACTTGAACACGGTCTCGAAGTAGAAGTGGGCCCAACAACGCTTCGCTTCGTGGATGAGTAGCATCGCCGCCCCCGCATCGGCTCTCGGTTCCAGCCTTGTTGTGGGGTGAGGTTTGTCAGTTGCCTCCGCCGCCACCAAAGCCGCCGCCACCGCCTCCGCCGCCGCCGCCACCACCGTTGTCGTCGAAGTTTCTGATGGTTTCCCTGAGCTCTTCGAGCATCAACTCCAATTGCGTATCATTTGTGGGCAGCCGATTGATCCTCATGCGGGTCTTCACTGCCTTGCTCACTCCAATAGCCGAGATATAGGATTGCAGTGACTTCAGTGCCGCTTGGAGTTGCCACATGGCCGGTCCGTTCCTCATTCGCCCGTATTTCTCGAAGGCGGCTTTGGCGCGATCTGCTGATTTTGACCACTTCTCGCGATGCTTCTCAACCGGATCACTTGCGTTCCCGACGATGCGGTATCGTCGATACCCCATTTGGGCAAGAATGTCTTTGACGAAGGAATCGGGTTCGGCTGTCCCGTCGGCGACAAGCAGTTGTTCGGCCTTTCGACCATCGAGCGTAATCGTTGATGGATTTTGCATCCATCGGGGATCTGGTCTGCGAGGGACATCATCGCGATCGTCTACCAGAATGTCCCCGCCGGTGTGGTCGTGCCAAATAGCATCTCGACCCCGCCATGTTGAACTCGCCTTTGCCTCCGGCACGACAAAAGACTGAACGAAGGCTCGTCGCTCAGGTATGTCCCAGCCTCCATACTGCACGAGTCCACGCACCTCCCCCATTATGAAGCGGAGGTATTTGCCATACTTCTGCGAGTCGCCGGCCACCGGGGCCGCCCAATTAATCCACACGATGACCGCGCCACCAAACTCTGCATCTGGGTCGATGTAGAGATCCTCCCACGATAGCGCCAACAGCGATGCAGCACTCTTGGCATCTTCGACATAGCACACTTGCTTGACGTCGGGAAGCTCTTGATAGAACGCCTCGCGGATCTCCGCCATTGGCTTCAGTTGAACTTCCGAAAGATCTTCTTCCCCTGGCTGGCCAGTATTGTTCATGATGTCGACAACCTCATCATCGATGTCTTTGAAATCATGGCTGTCGATCTTGATGATGACCATGTCGGGCGAGACTTCCTTAATGTCCTCTATGATTGACTCATAGAGTTCAGGAAGGATGTCCGTGCCGACCTGTCCTCGCATCGGAACGATGTAGATGGAAAGGCTGTCTTCTGCGTCTGATACCTGCACAAGCGGCGGATAGCGGCTTTCCGCTGGCGCGGGCTTTTCGCCGCCCACTGAGATGCTGGTCGCAAGAGAAATCGAAACACTCATCATCAGGAATTGGCGCATGTCATCACTCCGTTGCGGTCATCGATACGGTCAGTATAGGGCGACTGCGCCAGCAGAATCCGCCAGTGGGAGAAAACGCAGGCAAAGGGAGCTTTATCGTAAATACAGTTCGCGGGCGAGTTTGAGAGCCTCGTTAGGGGTCTGTACCCGGCCTTCCAACTGGGCGTCGTAGACCTGTTCGAGTACTTCTCCAAAGCCGACCCCGGATGGCATGCCATCTGCGAGGAGCGCATCGCCGCTGAGCAGTCGAGCGGGACTCAGTCCTGTTTCAGCCAATATCGCGATGTCACAGCGGA